>JAZLGD010000214.1:0-17453 GCA_045616105.1 Oscillospiraceae bacterium
TTATGCGTTTTTCTTCTTGAAAAGATAGTATGCAATGCCGATTGCGATTGCGCCGCTGGGGAGAATCATGAAGCTTGTGCTTCCCGTGAGTGAGGGGACGAGGATAAAGAGTATGCTCATAATAACGAGCGGGAAGATTGCGATGTTCATGTTCTTGCGGTAGTACTTATATGCCATTGCGCCGAAGAGGGCGGGAACAACATTTTCGAAGGCGGGCTGGAGTGCGGGTGCCTGCAGGATGGGCTGAAGAGGAATAAGCAGGGCAACGCCGATTGCCAGAACGAGGATAGTCACCAGCGATGAGGTTGCGATTGAAAGGGTGGATATAATCTCGTTTTCGGGAGTGCCTGTCTTTGCGCCGACTATATCGCGGGCATTAATTGCGCAGGGGATTTTCATGTTGATGAGGTTGCCCGTTATAAACGCAAGATAGCTGCCGCCTGCACCGAGCATGGGAGTGTAGATAAGATATTCGGCGATACAGCTTACAAACCAGACGATGCCGATTGCGAGGAAGCCCTTGCCGAAGGCGGCCATGTCCGGCATTGCGCCCAGAACAGAGCCCATTACAAAGGGTGCGCTGATAAGCATGATAAGAGTTATCACACAGACAATGCGGCCGAAAACGTGGGTGCGTGCATTGTACTTTTCAAACAGTTCGTTTTTCTGCTGTTCAGTCATTTTAATGCCCCCCCTTACTTTACTGCGCCGTTAATGAAAACGGCGGCCGCCATTGCGATAAGCATACTGCCCGCGATGGAGAAGCTTTCGACCCATGCGGCGTTTTTCTTTTCCTCAAGCCAGATAAAGGCAGCCATAACGATTGCCGAGACCGCGACAACCGCAAGGGGAAGCCAGTCGCCGGAGAATGAGAAAAGACCGTTAGTAGAAACAAATCCGCCGATGTAGCTTCCGATGTAAGCGGAAACAAGGCCGATGAACATGGCGGTCATTGCCATATCGCCGAAGCCTGCGGTTTTGGATTTGCCTTCTTTCGGAGTTTTGAGCCTGTTGAGATATTTCTTGCTGAAGAACACGGAGAAGACCATGCCCCACATGATGCAGAAGCTCATGAGAAGAGCGATCGTGGTGAATGCCTGAGCCGTTATTTCGGCCGCTGTCAGCTTTGAAAGGCCGACTGCCTCAGCCGCAGCCTGAGCGACCTGAGTTTCATAGTGCAGTGCACCGATTACCGAAAGCCTCAGCCAGGGCAGCGGAGTGCCCAGACTTCCGCTAAGGGCGATAACGCCAAGCAGTATGCCCACGCTGGGCAAAACGGCAAAGGTGGCGCTTGCGGTGATTGTGCGCTTCATTTTGGTGGTGTCCATGCCGATTGCAACGCCTGCTTTGTATGCGCGAATCATGAAGAATATGCAGACAAGGCACACAAAGAATATGATGCCGCCGCATATGAGATACATTGCGGGACTATTAAGCTGTGATAGGATGTTCATGCTTTACCTCCTATGCCTGTCAGGAATTTGCGAGCTCGGGGTTATTCAGCTCGTAGAATATTTTAAGTGCGTTTATAAACTTCATAACCATTCTGCCGTCGGAGAGAACGCAGCGATAGATATCTTCACCGTGCTGTATCTCAAGGTGTCTGCCGGGGCTGAAAGGCAGAGTGGGGATTCCGGCGGGATTTACGGAAAGAGAAACCTCCTCGCCGTTTATAATGCCGCTCAAATCAAAGCTGTGCTTTGAAAGACTTATTTTGCCGAAGCCGACTTCCGCGAATTTATGCTTTTTGAAGTCGATCATGTGTATCTTAGTTTCCGCGGTGATAGAGTAGGAATGGTCGGCTTCGATCTTCTCCTTAAGGCGGGAGTATATGAGCCGGCTCCATTCGGAAACATGGCGGATTTCTCTTCCCGTATAACCTGTGTTGTGCAGGAAAGCAAATTCGTCGGAGGTTTCTCTGAAGCCGCATTCGGTGCAGTAAAGACTGCTCTTGTCCTTGACCTGCATGGAGAACTCGCCGCCGCATTCGGGGCACATGTAAAGGACATTTTCGAGGCCCTCAACATTGTCGTTGTCCTTATATTTGACAAGGAGCTTTTCCTGCTCGTCATAAGCATCGAACAAAAGCGCATCCTCAACCTTTTCCTTTATCTCGGGAATCTTAAGCTTTTTAAGCTGCTCCTTGGAGAAGAGCTTATATATGTCCATGTATGTTTCGCCTGCGCGCAGACCCTTTGTCCATTTGGGCATGACGAAATATGTTCCGTCCGTTCGTGCAACGTAGACATCCGCGCCGAGCCATTTTAAGAACTTATAGGTTGCGCGGGGAATAGGTGTGGATATGCCGTCCTCGCACATTAAGCCCGCGGGATAGATAACAAGAATTTCGCCGTTATCAATGACGGACTTTATCTTCTTCATATCATGCACCGAGGTCTGGAACTGCTGTTTGGGAATTACGGCAAGCTTGTTTAGAATTCCGTTTACGGGAAGAGAGTTATAAAAGGAATTGCTTATAACGAAGCTCATGGGCCTGTTTGTGGCGCCGATGATGTTTACGAAGTCCAGCGCGGCCTCATGGTTTGCGATAACTACAAGAGGACCGTCGGCATTCTTCAGCTCGTTTCTGATATATTTGCGCTTGAAAACAAGCTTTGCGAGAACGAAGGATACGCCCTGGGCGAGTCGGTAAAGAACTATGTTGGGACGCCTGTACAGCTCATTCGGGTTCATAGCATCAGCTCCGTTTCTTTTTTTCAACATAAGTATATTATAAGTTTAACATAGACAGAGAGGCACTTCAAGAATTTTAAGCGTCCAAAAAAGAAAAACCGTCCATTGGACTGTTTTCCTTTTTTTCGTATTTATGCCATGTCGCGGTAAAGGAAGGTAACGACCTGACCGCGGGTGCAGGGATTATCCGGCATGAAATGGCTTGAGTCATAGCCGAGAGTAATGCCTTTCTTTGCCGCCCATGTGATTGCCTTGCAGTAAGGGCTTGATGCTGAAACATCGGCAAAGGGACATTTTGCGCAGGTCTTGGGCTGACCTTCGTAGCGCCAGAGGAAGGTTACGAACTGGGCGCGGCTTACGGTCTGAGCGGGCTTGAAATGGTCTTTGTCAAAGCCCTTGGCGATACCCTTTTCGGCCGCCCATGTGATTGCCTTGCAGTAAGGACTTGATACTGAAACATCGGTAAAGGAGCAGCTGCTCTTAGGCTCGGGACAGCCTGCGGCACGCCAGAGGAAGGTAACGACCTGACCGCGTGTGCATGCCTGATTGGGTGCAAATGTTGTGGCGCTGAAGCCCTTGGCAATGCCCTCTGAATATGCCCATTTTGCGGCATCGTAACAGTAGCTGTCTTTGGAAATGTCCGTAAAGACTGCGGGGCTCTGGGATTCGAAGAACTCAGCGGGAGTTACCGCAAGCCATGCTACGCCGATTTCAGGGCAGTGTGCGCAGAGAATGTTGAGTATGTTGCCCAACAGGGTGAGAACGGTGTCGGGATGGTCGGCGAACATGACAAGAAGCTTGGGCACGAGTCGAGTGAGCATCGTGCGAACCTGATTGCTGTCGTAGCCAACACAGCCGGCCTCCTTAAGAGAATCCATGAAGAGCTTGATTACGATATTAACGATAGCGCCCTCTGCAACGCCACCCTTTATGGTCATAGAGTTAAACAGCTGCTGCAGATTGCTCAGCTGAATGAACTTCTGACCGAAAAGCGCAAGAGCCTGTGGAAGATGGTCGGTTCCCGAACCGAGCAGGGAAGTGCCGAGTTCTCGCAGGTCCGCCTGAGCATTGTCCACATATGCGGTGCGGTTGGGTACGAGGGAATCGAGCAGCGCGTCGATTACCTCGGGGAAGAATTCAACCTGAGTAACATACTGCTTCTGCATTGCAGTTGCAGGGTTGAGAGATATGTAGCGGAATGCGTCAATAAGGTCGAGGGGGATTCCGCCAATGTTCATGGTATCCATCTTGCTTATGAGAGAATCCGCCTTGGGCTTGAGGGAGTAGTAATAGCCTCCGTCAAACTGGCGGCAGGGCAGATGGTAGTCAATACCGAAACGGCTGTGACCCCACTTGGAAAGACTTACAACGGGGACAAGATCGTTTGGGTTTATGATGTTGTGGATGTTCCAGTATTTTGCGTCGCGGCATGCGGTGTTGGAAGTGCCCTGAGGGGCCTCAAAGGTATAGCAGTAGAGGTTGTCGGGGTTAAAGCTGACATTTTTGCCGAAATTGTAGCCCTGGTCGATCGCGCCGCCCATCATATTTGCGGCGATTGCGCTTCTGCTGTATCCGGCGAGCCAGATTTTGATATTGCCCTTGATGTTGTACTTTGCAATATACTCTTTGATGTAGGCAAGGGCCTGATCACGTGCTTCGGCAAAGCCCTGATGGTCGCCCTCGTATCCGAGGGTGAAGTTGCTTGCCCACTCGCTGCCGTAGCCGTGGCCGCGCACACCGACCGCAAGCAGGGTGTATTTCTGACCCTTGTCGATGATCTGCTTGTTTGCCATGCTGACGCCGATAGAGTCACCTGTGGGCTCGTGGGTGGAATAGTAGTTCCAGTCGATGTCCTTAAAGCCGCACTTGCCGATGAGATCGACGAAGTTTTTGTTTGCGACTGACCAGTCACCCTCAACGGAAACGCCGAGGGACTGGATCATGTCCATGGTCATGACACAAAGCTTGTGATTGTATTCATAACCGGAGTGGGTGAAATACTCATCACTGTAGGTGAAGTGATAAGTCGGGTCTTTGCTGCTCAGGAAATTGAGCGCTGCGAGATACTTGTAATCCCCCGTGATGGTCTCGCAGTTTGGTTCCGCCGCGAATGCCGTTACGCCAAGGCTGAACACCATGACAAGGCACAGCAGCAAGCTGATTGTTTTCTTCATTTTTTCATTTCTCCTCATTTTGCTCCTAAAAAAACGGATGAGAGAATTATAAACGATTCATTCAGGGAATACAAGATTTTGTACAAAAAAACAGCACCTACGACAATATATTGATATGTCGTAGGCGTGATTTTAAATATTTTAATTAAAATTTCAGTTAAAGTGTTGCGGCCATAACGGCTTTTATGGAGTGCATGCGGTTTTCAGCCTCGTCAAAGACGATGGACTGGGGACCGGAGAATACCTCGTCTGTAACCTCAATGCAGTCAAGGCCGAATTTTTCATAAACGTCGCGGCCTATGCCGGTTTCAAGGTCGTGGAATGCGGGCAGACAGTGCATGAAGCGGCACTGCTCACCTGCGTTGTCCATAAGCTCCTGAGTTACACGGTAAGGGAGCAGGTCGTTTATGCGCTCTGCCCATACCTCGTCGGGCTCGCCCATGGATACCCAGATGTCGGTGTAGAGAACATCAGCGCCTTTGGTTGCTGTCATGGGGTCTTCGATGAACTCCAGCACTGCGCCGGTTTCCTTTGCGATTTCCTGGCACTGAGCTATGAGCTCGGCGTTGGGGAAGTATTTTTCGGGAGCGCAGGCAACGAAGTGCATGCCCATTTTTGCACAGCCTACCATGAGGGAGTTAGCCATGTTGTAGCGGGCATCGCCCAGATAGACGAGCTTTTTGCCCTTCAGGCCGCCGAAATGCTCGGTTATGGTGAGGAAGTCTGCAAGTATCTGAGTGGGGTGGAACTCGTTTGTGAGTCCGTTCCATACTCTTACGCCGGACTCGCGAGCAAGCGTTTCGACTATCTCCTGTTCGTAGCCGCGGTACTCGATACCGTCGAACATTCTGCCGAGAACATGAGCGGTGTCGGAAATGGATTCCTTTTTGCCGATCTGTGAATCTCTGGGGTTGAGATAAACCGCGTGCATGCCAAGATCCGCCGCCGCTACCTCAAAGCTGCAGCGGGTACGGGTGGATGTTTTTTCGAATATCAGAGCAATGTTCTTGCCCTCGTGCATTCTATGGGGAATACCCGCTTTTTTCTTTGCCTTAAGATCTGCGGCAACATCAAGAAATTCCTGAATTTCAGCGGGAGTGAAGTCGAGAAGTTTTAAGAAGTTTTTACCTTTTAAAGACATTGTTTAATCCTCCTGCGCAATAGCGCAAAAAAGTTTTGGAAATCCTCACGCAGGAGGATTATATCATGTCCTTCGGTTGCCCTGCAAGGGCGAGAAGGACGATTTTAAATCAATCCGCCTTGCAGGCGTCGAGAATGACATTAACGGCTTTTTCGAGAAGCTCCATGGGGATGTTCAACGCGGGGAGCAGACGAATCTTGTCCTTTGCGGTTAGGCACAGAACGCCGTTTTCCCTGCAGATAGAGAGAACCTCGCCTGCGGGCTTTTTGGTTTTAAGGCCAACCATAAGACCG
This sequence comes from Oscillospiraceae bacterium, assembly GCA_045616105.1. Taxonomy (GTDB): domain Bacteria; phylum Bacillota; class Clostridia; order Oscillospirales; family Oscillospiraceae; genus F23-B02. The sequence goes on from JAZLGD010000214.1 coordinate 6,303, forward strand.
AGACCGCTGACGGATTCAACGCCGTCGGCGCCTTCAAATGCCTTGAAGATGTATTCGCTCTTTGCATTAACTTCAGCCAGAAGCTTGTCGTCGATGCGGCTTACTATGCTCAGCGCACCTGCGCAGCATACGGGGTTTCCGCCGTATGTTGAGCCGTGGTCACCGTAGGTGTAGGTGTTTTCTGTCTTCTCGCCGAAGAGAACAGCGCCCAGAGGCAGACCGCCGCCGAGACCCTTTGCGGTTGAAACGATGTCGGGAGTGATGCCGAAATTCTGGTATGCGTACATCTTGCCGGTGCGGCCGTTGCCGGTCTGAACCTCGTCAACGATGATGAGGAAGTTTTCCTTTTCGGCAAGCTCAGCAAGACCCTTTACGAAGTCCTGAGTGAGAGGGATAACGCCGCCTTCGCCCTGAACGCATTCAAACATGACGGCAGCGACCTTGTTTTCTGCGACCAGCTTTTTAACGCTGTCAAGATTGTTTGCCTCTGCATATACGAAGCCGGGGGTGAGAGGCTGGAATTCCTCGTGATAGTGGTCCTGACCGGTTGCGGAGAGAGTTGCAAGGGTGCGGCCGTGGAAGCTGTTTATCAGAGTGATGATGGTGCTGTATTCCTCACCTTTGTTCTGAGCGGCCCACTTGCGTGCGCACTTTATTGCGCCCTCGTTTGCTTCGGCGCCGGAGTTTGCAAAGAAGACCTTCTTCATGCCGCTTTTTTCGCACAGCATTTTTGCAAGATATGCGCAGGGCTCGGTGTAGTAGAGGTTGGAGGTGTGCTGAACCTTGCCCAGCTGAGCGGTGACTGCGCTTACCCATTCGTCATCGCTGATGCCGAATGCGGTAACGCCGATACCTGTGCCCATGTCGATGTATTCCTTGCCGGTCTCGTCGTAGACGAGAGAGCCCTTGCCCGATATTATCTCAACGGGAAAGCGGGAGTAAGTGTTTGCAATATAGGTTTTGTCTATGTTTTTAAGTTCGCTCATTTTATTCATCTCCTGTTACCATTGTGCCTGCGCCCTCGTTTGTGAGAAGCTCCATAAGTATTGAGTGGGGTACGCGGCCATCCATGATGATGACTTTTTTAACGCCCCGGTTGATTGCATCGATACAGCAGTCAACCTTTGGAATCATGCCGCCGGATATAATGTCCTGCTTGAACAGGTCAACTGCCTCGCTGATTGTAACATGGGGTATAAGGGAGGATGGGTCATCCTTATCCCTAAGGATGCCTGCAATATCGGTCATCATGATAAGACGCTCAGCGCCCAGCGCGCCAGCTATGCAGGCAGCGGCGGTGTCGCCGTTTATGTTATAGGCGTTGCCCTCTCTGTCGCAGCCGACAGTGGAAATTACGGGAATATAGCCCTTTTCCAGAAGGTCTGTCACGGGCTCGATGTTAATGTTGGTTATGCTGCCGACATAGCCTAAAAGCTCGTTTTTCTGCTTGGCTTCTATCAGTCTGCCGTCCATGCCCGAAATGCCCATGGCTTTGCCGCCGTTCATCTCGAGCAGGTTTACAAGACCCTTGTTTACCTTGCCTGCAAGAACCATCTGAACGATGTCAACGGATTCCTTGTCGGTGACGCGAAGTCCGTCAACGAATTCGGCTTTTTTGCCCAGCTTTGCCATCAGCTCATTTATCTCGGGTCCGCCGCCGTGAACAAGAACGACCTTGATGCCGATGAGCCACAGGAGAACGATGTCCTCCATGACCTGCTGCTTGAGCTGAGGATTTATCATGGCGTTTCCGCCGTATTTTACTACAACAATTTTACCCGCATATTTACGGATATAGGGCAGAGCCTGTGTAAGAACCTCTGCCCTTTCTGCATTAGAAAAGTTTATATCCATTTTTAAGTTCTGTAATCTCCGTTTATCTTAACGTAATCGTATGTCAGGTCGCAGCCCCATGCGGTTGAGGAGGAGTCTCCGTCGCCGAGCTCGACAACAATTTCAATCTCGCTTTCAAGAAGGATTTCCTTTGCCTTTTCCTCGGAGAAGGGGATGCCTGCGCCGTCAACACATACGCAGATTTCGCCTTTGGAGGAACGGAAGGAAACTTTAACCTTGTTAACGTCAACATCTGCGCCGCTGTATCCGATTGCGCAGAGAACGCGGCCCCAGTTTGCGTCAGCGCCGAACATTGCCGCCTTTAAGAGGCTGGAGCAGATAACGCTCTTTGCAACAGCCTTCGCGCAGCAGTCGTCCTTTGCGCCGCTGACGATGCACTCAAGCATCTTTGTTGCGCCTTCGCCGTCGCCTGCTATCATTCTGCAAAGCTGAACGGTTACGGTGTTGAGAGCTTTCATGAACTCTGCAAAGTCCTCATCCTCGGAAACGATCTCTTTGTTTCCCGCCATGCCGTTTGCGAGTACGGAAACCATGTCATTTGTGGAGGTGTCGCCGTCGATGCTTATCATGTTAAAGGTGTTTGCAATATCGGTGGAAAGTGCTTTCTGGAGCATTTCGGAGGAGATTGCAGCATCGGTTGTCAGGAACACGAGCATGGTTGCCATGTTGGGGTGGATCATGCCGCTGCCCTTGGCTATACCGCCCAGATGGCAGGTCTTGCCGCCCAGAGTAAATTCAACCGCAACCGCCTTGGGAACGGTGTCGGTGGTCATTATCGCGGTGCAGGCATCGTCACATCCGTCAGCGGATATGGCTTTAGCAAGCACGGGAATGCCTTCGGCTATGGGCTCGATGGGGAGGGGCTGTCCGATAACGCCCGTTGAGGCAACGACAACGTTCTCGGGAGTGATGCCCAGAGCATCGGCGCAGAGTGTGCTCATCTTTTCGGCAATCTCAATGCCGTCGGCGTTGCAGGTGTTTGCGTTGCCGCTGTTGCAGATGACCGCCTGTGCTTTGCCGTCGGCGATATGCTGCTTTGTGACGGTAAGGGGTGCGCCCTTAACAAGATTAGTTGTATAGACTGCTGCGGCATTTGCACAGACCTCGCTGTAAATCATGGCAAGGTCATTCTTGCTGCGGTTTTTGCGAATACCGCAGTGAATGCCGCCGGCTTTAAAGCCCTTTGCGGCGCATACGCCGCCGGATATTAATTTCATTCGTATCAATCCTTTGTAACCAGACCGGTTGCTTCGTCAATTCCCAGAAGAATATTCATGTTCTGGATTGCGGCGCCTGATGCGCCCTTGCCCAGATTGTCAAAGCGGGAGATAAGCAGGATGCGCTCATCGTTGCCTGCAACAGTTATCTGCATGTCGTCGCGGCCGGAAAGAAGATTTCCTGCGATGAGACCGTTTTCATCCGCACTTTCATCAAAGTGGACAAGATTTGAGTTGTAGCACTGCCTGTACAGCGCTTTAATATCGTCAACGCTGCCCTTGAGGTCCTTTTTGAACAGAGGAACGGTTACGCACATTCCGCTGTAATAATCGGCGACTATGGGGCAGAAAACAGGTGCGGTCTCCAGACGGCAGATTTTAACCATTTCCTTAAGGTGCTTGTGCTGCTGGCTAAGACCGTACTGTCTGGGTGAGTCAAAGACGGCAGGACGGGAATCGTCCTCATACTCTGCAATCATCTTTTTGCCGCCGCCGGAATAGCCGGTAACGGAAAAACAGGTGAGCGCAGTGTCAGCTGAAATCAGACCCTCTCTCACCAGAGGCTCTGCGAGGGATATAAATCCGCTTGCATGGCAGCCGGGATTGGCAACGCGCTTGGAGGCAGCTATTTGCTCCCGCTTGCCTTTAAGCTCTGCAAAGCCGTATGCCCACGCATCGTTTGTGCGGTGGGCGGTGGAGGTGTCGATTATTGCGACATTGCTGCCCTCGGCAAGCTCTACCGCTCTTATTGATGCCTCGTCGGGCAGACAAAGAAATGCAATGTCTGCGGCAAAGAGCGCGTCGCGGCGTGCGCCGTCGTCCTTGCGGAGGTCATCGGGCAGAGTGATGAGTTCAATGTCACTGCGGTTTTTAATTCTTTCGTGAATGCGCAGTCCGGTTGTTCCGGCACTGCCGTCTATAAACACCTTAGTCATTTTTCAAAAATTCTTTCACATAGTTTATCTGCATTTCAACCGAAGCCACGGATGTACCGCCGAGGCTTATGCGGCTTTCCATGCAGTGGGTGAGGTCAATTGCTTCGTAAATATCCTCGTCGATAAGCTCGCTGTGCTCCTTGTAAACGGAAAGAGGCAGATTTTCGAGAACCTCGCCCTTCTGAATACATTCGGCAACCAGCTTGCCCGAGATTTTATATGCGGAGCGGAAAGGCAGACCCTTCTTTACAAGGTAGTCGGCAAGGTCGGTTGCGTTGATGAAGCCCTGCTGTGCGGCTTTCATCATGTTGTCCTTGCGGACGTTCATTGTAGCGATCATGGGAGTGAATACCTTGAGGCACATCTTAACTGTGTCGCAGGCATCGAATATACCTTCCTTGTCCTCCTGCATGTCCTTGTTATATGCAAGGGGCAGACCCTTCATAACGGTGAGCATTGCAACAAGGTCGCCGTAAACACGGCCGGTCTTGCCGCGGACCAGCTCCGCCATGTCGGGGTTTTTCTTCTGAGGCATGATGGAAGAGCCTGTGGTATAGCTGTCGGAAAGCTCAACGAACTTAAATTCCCAGCTTGACCAGAGGATGATTTCCTCGGAGAAGCGGCTCAGGTGCATCATCAGAATGCTGAGTGCGGACAGAAGCTCGATGCAGAAATCACGGTCGGAAACGCCGTCCATGCTGTTGAGCGCAATCTTGGAAAAACCAAGCTTTGCTGCCTCAAATTCACGGTCGGTTTCATATGTGGTGCCTGCAAGAGCGCAGCTGCCGATGGGGCATACGTCCATGCGCTTTACGCAGTCGTCAAGCCTTTCAATATCACGCATGAGCATCATGGAGTAAGCCATGAGGTGATGTCCGAAGCTGATAGGCTGTGCACGCTGAAGGTGGGTGTAGCCGGGAATTACGGTGGACTTGTTTTCTTCCGCCTTGCCGACTATTGCTTCCAGCAGACCGAGAACGAGAGCCTTGATCTCCTTTGCCTCGTCCTTGAGGTACATACGAAGGTCGAGGGCGACCTGATCGTTGCGGGAGCGCGCGGTGTGGAGCTTTTTACCCACATCACCCAGACGCTCGGTGAGCACCTGCTCAACGAACATATGGATGTCCTCGCAGGAAAAGTCAAACTGGAGTTTTCCCGAATTCAGATCGTCAAGAATTTCCTGCAGACCGTCAATGAGCTTGTCGGCATCGTCAGAGCCGATAATGCCCTTGGAGGCGAGCATGGCCGCGTGGGCCATGCTGCCTGTTATATCCTGCTCATACATACGGTAGTCAAAGTGCAGGGAAGAGTTAAAATCGTCAGCTATGCTGTCTATTTCGCCGGAGGTGCGTCCGGCCCACATTTTAGCCATGATGTTTCAATCCTTTTAATCTAATCAAAAAGTGCTCGCTCTTTCTTGATTACAGCTTTCCCTGTTCGCGGAGGCACTCTACGACGGAGGGGATTGCCCAGCAGTTGATGAAGCCGCCGGACTGAGCCTGGTCGTAATCGCTCTCGCCGAAGGTTACGAGATCTTCGGAGTACAGAGAGCAGGGAGAGGTGGTGCCTGCGGGGATGATGTTGCCCTTGTAGAGCTTGAGCTTTACAGAGCCGGTGACATTCTTGTTTGCCTCGTCGGCAAATGCGATGAGTGCCTTGGTAAGAGGAGTGTACCACTTGCCGTTGTAGATGAGGTCGGCGAAGTCAACAGCCAGCTTCTGCTTCTCGTGCAGGGTTTCCTTGTCAACGGTAAGCATCTCGAGCTGTGCGTGTGCGAAGTAGAGAATGGTGCCGCCCGGGGTTTCGTAAACGCCGCGGTCCTTCATGCCGATAAGACGGTTTTCTACGATGTCGATGATGCCGATGCCATTATCGCCGCCCAGCTTGTTGAGCTTTTCGATAATCTTGCTTGCCTTCATCTTTTCGCCGTCAACTGCAACGGGAACGCCTGCTTCAAAGTCGATGGTAACATAGGTGGGCTTGTCGGGAGCCTGAAGAGGAGAAACGCTCATTTCGAGGAAGCCTTCCTTCTCGTAGGTGGGCTCGTTTGAGGGATCCTCAAGGTCAAGACCCTCGTGGCTCAGGTGCCAGAGGTTTTTATCTTTGGAGTAGCTGGTCTCGCGGCTTACCTTAAGAGGAACATTGTGTGCCTCTGCGTAGTCGATCTCTTCGTCGCGGGACTTGATATCCCACTCACGCCAGGGAGCGATGATCTTCATTTCGGGTGCGAAACGTTTGATAGCCATTTCGAAACGAACCTGATCGTTGCCCTTGCCGGTGCAGCCGTGGACGATTGCGTCAGCGCCTTCTGCCTTTGCGATCTCAGCAAGCTTCTTGCCGATTACGGGACGGGCAAATGCGGTACCGAGAAGGTAGGTCTCGTACTTTGCGCCCATCTTCAGAGAGGGAATGATAATTTCGTCGACCATCTCGTCGGTGAGGTCAGCAACGATGAGCTTGCTTGCGCCGGTCTTGATTGCCTTTTCTTCAAGACCTTCGAGCTCGTCAGCCTGACCGACGTTGCCGGAAACTGCGATGATTTCAGGGTTGTTGTAGTTTTCCTTGAGCCAAGGGATGATGATGGAAGTGTCCAGACCGCCGGAATAGGCCAGTACTACTTTTTTGATGTTTTCTTTATTCATAATTATGCCTCCAAGCAAAATTTAATATATTAGGATTATAGAAGCATAAAACGTAAAAGTCAAGAATAAATATTCATAAACCGATAAAAATGTGAAAAATATTCATTCGACAGTGAATATTTAGTGGCTGTTTGTGAATAAATGCAAAAAAGCCGCCCATTGGCGACTTCAAAGGCGAAAAATATTCAAAAAAGAAATGACCCTTGACTGCAAAGCAGGAAGCTTTTTCTTCGGCAGCCAAGGGTCATTTCGCTGATATCTTGTTATCTAACATCAATTGTTTACCTCTCTTTCTTCAGTCTGTTACCTTACCGGTAACCGGTCCCTCAGGTTATCCTCACGGATTCCTCAGGGTTTCTTATATTTTCAAGGGACTCACCCCTTTCCTTGGTTATAAGGTAACAAATTTTCAGAACGTTTTCAAGCGGTAGACTGACCAAACTTGATCAGGGGCTTTTGTAGAAAAGAGAGATTTTGCCAATTTAAGCATTTAAAGCGTTGACGAAGGCGGCTCGGCGCAGTATAATGATATTGTTGTGAGGCATTTTTGCCTCTATTTTTTTGCCTATTTTCAGACAATTGTTGATGTTTAAAAACGGATGGTTTATAATTTTTTGGAATTAAAGTTGTAAGGATAAATAAATGGAAATTGGACTTATAGTATCGAAGATGGTAGAGCTTCTGGTACTGATCATTATTGGCTATATATGCGCTAAGCTGAATATAACGACGAAGGAATCCAACAAGGTTATAAGCAGGATTACCATAAACATTTTCTTTTTTGCGATGATTATATCATCAGTCGCAAATAAGGAAATCCCCATGTCGGGAGGCGAGCTTGCCTTCGGTATAGGAATGATGTTCGTGTTTATGCTGATAAGCCTTGTGCTCGCAGTTCTCACCCCGAGGATTTTCCGCATTAAAGACGGAGACGTCGGGATGTATGAGATGATGGTAGGTTTCATGAATACGGCCTTTATCGGATTTCCCATAATTCAGGCAATGTACGGCGAGGAGTCGGTGTTCTTTGCCGCGACCTCGGGTATTCCGTTTAACCTTGCCATATATACAATAGGTATTATCATACTTAATAAAAACCGTAATGACGGAACAAAGCTGGACTTTAAGAACATCTTTACTCCGCCCCTAATCGCAACACTTATATCCATAGTGATTTTTTCGTTTAAGATTCATCTGCCCGCGATTGTCGACGAAACACTTGATTTGATGGCAGGAGCGGCGATACCCCTTTCCATGTTTGTCGTGGGAGCGTCTCTCGGCGATGTTTCGCTTAAAGATGCGTTCACGGATAAGCGGATGTATCTTCTCAGCTTTGTAAGGCTGATTATTTGTCCCCTGCTGGTGTGGCTGCTGCTTAAGCCTATAATCTCGAATCCCGTTATGCTCGGAACGATAGTGATTCTCGCTTCAACACCTACGGCGGTCGTTGTAACCATTATAGGAATCCAGTACGGACGCGACGGAGTTGAATCCTCAAAAGGGGTTTTCCTCAGCACAGTTCTTTCGCTGATAACCATGCCGATGATAATTCATTTCTGCGGGTTGTGATAGAATGACCAGACTTGACAGCCTTATAAGAGCCTGGGGCTATGCCTCGCGGCGCGAACTACGCGAGCTTGTCGCGCAGGGCAGAGTAAGTATTGACGGCGTTCCCGTCACCGATCCCGCAATGCGGTGCGAAGAGTCGAGCATAATAAAAATTGACGGTACAGTGCTCGAAAAAAGAGAAAGCATAACGCTTATGATGAATAAGCCCGCAGGCTATGTATGCACAGCTGACGAGGGGCAGTATCCGACGGTGTTTTCGCTATTAAAGGGCGAGGATAAAGACCGCGCGCTTTTCGCCGTGGGCAGGCTTGATGCCGATACCGAGGGGCTTCTGCTTCTCACAAACGACGGGGAGCTTTGCGATAGAATAATTCGCCCCGAGAGTAATATTAATAAGGTATATGAAGTGAAATTCGACCGCCAGCTCATTTCGGATGCGGCAGAGCGACTCGCGGAGGGTATTACTCTTCCCGAGGGTGTGAAGTGCCGCCCTGCGCAGCTTGAACACTTGGATGAAAGATGCGCACGAATTACGGTTTGCGAGGGGAAATACCACGAGGTAAAAAGACTTATCCGGGCCTGCGGCGCACAGGTCGCAGCGCTGAAACGGATAAAAATCGGAGGGCTTGAGCTCGACGGAAATCTGAAAGCCGGCGAATATCGACAGCTTTCAAAGAAAGACATCTCTTTACTTTATGCTGAAAAAATGATATGATGCTTTAGCAAAAAAACACTGGAGGATAAAACATGAAATTTCTTACTGACGAATGGTTTGAACAGGTACTGGTAAGAGCAAACGCTCATTTCAATAAGCCCGGCAAGATGACACTGACCTTCTGCGAAGTCTTTACCGACTGCCCCGAGGGCGAACCCACTAAGTGGATTTACTACGATATGAAGAACGGCCAGATCGCAGAGGCAAAGCTTGGCTGTGGCGAAGCACCCAAGACAGATTACTTTGGCTCCGGCAAATACGAAGACCATGTCAAAATCTGCAAGGGCGAGCTCGACCCCAAAAAGGCTGTTATGGCAGGTATCTTCACCATTAAAGATAATCAGGGTGGCACCAATCCCCTTAAGATTGTCAAGCTCATTGATATGTATATGAAGATGACCGATGCAAAGCGCATCCCCGGCATTGAGTACTGATAAAAGCTTGAATCCCAAGCCACCGGTTTTCTATCTGTTGTCATTCACATGGGGGTTGCCCACTTCTCTTGCAGGCTCGATTGTGGCGGCAGGTATGATGATTACCGGACACAAACCGGAAAAATACGGGCTTTGCTGTAGCTTTGAGCTGGGAAAGGGCTGGGGCGGCTGCTCAATGGGACCCTTTTTCTTTGTTCAGAAGGGCGCATCGGCGCGGCTCAAAAACCACGAACACGGACACGCCCTGCAAAACTGCATCTACGGGCCGTTTATGCCCTTTGTTGTCAACGCACCGAGCACCTGCCGATACTGGTACAGACGCGCGGTGGAGAAAAGGAAAAAACTCCCGCCCTATGACAGCATATGGTTTGAAGCCGACGCAACGAAGCGCGGAACAGAATATGTTAAAAACCTTGAGAACCTCTGAGTTCTCAAGGTTTTTTTAATTCGATTTGGATTGGCGATAGTCTTTACTGCGCTGCCCGAAATGTACAGAGGTGATAGCTCAACAGAGCAACATTTGAGTACGGAGGGAATTTACTACCCCTCAGGCAGCTTTGCTGACAGTTCCCGTGACAAGGGGTGGATTTTTATAAAGAAACAGCGATTTAAAAAAAGAAAATCCCGGAGCCGAAGCTCCGGGATTCTTATTTGTGTTATCAGACTTCTGATGGAATCTAAGATTAGATTGCCATGCAGACGTCCCATGCGCGCCAGATAGCGGTACGCAGGTTACCGATAGCAACACAGTCACCAACGCGGTGAATGTTCTTGCCCTTGCCGCCGACAGGCTGGGGAACGAAGCCGATGCCGTTTACGATGTCGTCGTATTCGATCTCGGTAACGGTCTTGCCGTCCTTGGACTTAACGGTGATGGTCTTGTCGCCAATGTTGGTGATGGTGCTCTCGAGGTAGGTGGGAACCTGCTTGTACTCGAGCATATCACGCAGGAAGGAAGCATTGGAGAGGCAGACGTTCTGTGCAGGAACGAGGTCCTTTGCATACTCTACGATGATGGGGTGCTTGCCCTGGAGGATCATCTCGTATGCTGCTTCGCAGGAGGACTGGCCGCCGCCGAAGAAGACAACCTTGTCGCCAACTTCCTTCTTGTCGCGGAGAATGTCGGTGAAGGTGAGGCACTTCTCGAAGCCGGGGATAGCCATCTTTCTGGGAGTTGCGCCGGTTGCAACAATGATTTCGTCGAAGCCGCGAGCGATAACGCCGAGGTCGTTGATTTCAGTGTTGAAGCGGATCTCGATGCCCTGCTTCTCAACTTCTCTCTCGTACCATGCAATGAGTTCCTTGTCGTTTTCCTTGAAGGACATTGCAGATGCGGTGAGGAAGAGGCCGCCGATGCGGTCGTTCTTTTCGAATACTACAGGATGGTGACCTCTCTGCTTCAGAACCAGAGCTGCCTCAACACCGCCGATACCGGCGCCGATGATTGCAACCTTCTTGGGGTTCTTGGTAGGTACGATCTTGTAGCGGTTGTGCTGCATGGTGGAAGGAGTCAGTGCGCAACGGCCAAGGTGGAGGGAGTCTTCCAGACCCTGGATGTTTGCGGTGCCCTTGTACTTAGCAAAGTTGAAGCAGCCGTTGTGGCAACGGATGCAGGGCTTGATCTCGTCTTCCTTGCCAGCCTGAATCTTGAGGATCCACTCGGGGTCAACAAGGTTCTGACGTGCAATTGCGATTGCGTCCAGACGGCCAGCTGCGATTTCTTCTGCAGCGGTCTCGGGGAGCATACGGCCTGCACATGCAACGGGCTTGTCGGTGAACTGCTTT
>JAZLGD010000215.1:0-22022 GCA_045616105.1 Oscillospiraceae bacterium
AATATATATTTGTCAATTTCGTTGACGGGTGCTGCATCAAAGCTGAGATCGCCGCGCCAGTCGATATAATCCAATACATCTGCCATAATATCACCACTTCTTACATTTTTTCACATTGTATCATATTATCCGCCAAAATTCAAATCTGCAGAGTATAAAATACTTGAAATCTATCCTGCACTTTGTTTGTTCGCTAAACGACAAGGCAAATAATGTGCGTTTTTATAATGAATTTGGTAAAACATAGCAAAAATGAACAAAATTGCAAAAATTGTACTTGATTTTTCTCACGTTTTGCGCTTTAATTAAGTTGAAAAACTAAAAAACACAGATTAATTAAGTATTTTTAATATAATATACGTAAAATTTGCGCAAGATGAGTCATAATCGACAGAATTTTACGTCTTATTTTGTAAATACAGGCAGAGTCGGAAAAAATCTGCTTGAAATGAATAAATGAGGAGAAAAGAATGAAGAAGAAAGTCATAACACTATTGCTGATGCTGTGCGTTGTCGTTTCCCTGTTTTCGGGAATGATTGTTACAGCAAATGCTGAAAGCCCCATTGATTTTCAGGATGTGGCTCCCGTTGAGGATGTAACGGACGCCGCAGACGAAGTCGCGGCAACAAGCAGTGAATGCGATTTCACCAGCGTTTTCAAAGCAAACATTTTCGTAAAAGAGAATGAAGAAGCAGGCCTTTGCGGAAATACAAATGTAGCATTCTCAACTCTGCGCTGCACAGGTACTCTGTATCTGCCCGGCAATGCAGACGAAAGCCAGCTGTTCTTCTCGTGGGATAACGACAGCCTCGTAGTATCAAAGGACGGCGTAGTTTACGAAAACGGCACTGTACCCGTTGCACCTGCAGGCGAGTATGCCTCATATAAGGTTTCAAAGGGCAATGCTGTTGCATACGTAAACATTAAGACCGTAAAGGGTTCTGCCGATGTTGCGGCAATGTTCCTCAAGCTCGATGAAAATCTCGGAACAATTAAAGCAATGAATTCCGACCCCGACCACGAAACCCAGTGCTTCGGCGCTGTCAACTTCGCTGGTAAGGAATACTCCTACATCAGCATGAAGGGCCGCGGCAACTCCACATGGAGCATGGACAAGAAACCGTACAATATCACTTTCCACAAGAAAGCCGATTATGATAAGAAGCAGGCCGTTGAACTGATTCAGGGTGTTGAAGCAAAGAAATGGTCTCTGCTTGCAAACTCCCTCGATAACTCTCTGCTCCGCAACAAGATTGCCCTCGATCTGGCACAGAATCTGGGCATTGGTCTTGATGCTCGTTTTGTCGACCTCTGGATGAACGGCGAGTATCTCGGCAACTATCTGATGACCCCGAAAAACGACTACAATGCACCTAAAGGCGGTTACGCCCTTGAAAATGACAACTACCTCGATTCCGAGGATCCCCAGTTCAAGATTCCCGGAATGTACGAGATAGGTGCAAAGATCCATGATGACGGTTACTATAACCTGATGACTGTCAAGGACATTGGCGACGATGCGGTTGCGGCAGGCGAGGATGCCTCCACAATCGAAGCATACTTTGATGAAGCATGGGCGGCATTGGAAAACTACAAATCCGAGGATTACCAGAACTATTTTGACATGGACTCCTGGTCAAAGATGTTCCTTATGTATGAGGTTTCCAAGACTTATGACTGCTTCTCCGGCAGCCTCCTCATGCACCGTGACGGCCTTACCGAAAACGACAAGCTGATTGCAGGCCCCACATGGGACTATGATAACTCCTTCGGCAGAACCCTGCACAAATTCCTTGTAGCAATTACTATCCCCAATCAGATGACTGCAGAGGGCTGGTACAATGACAGCATCGGTATGGTTGCGGTCAATGCACCCATCAGCCTTCTTCAGGAGCTTGGCAAACATGAAAGCTTCATGAAGAAAGTTGCCGAAGTGTTCAACGATAATAAGTGGGCCTTTGATGATATCGTACCCAACATCGAGCGCCAGCGTGCGATTCTGGAGAAATCCGCACTTATGAACAATGTCAAGTGGGGCACACATCACCTCGGCTCTTACTATGTTGTAGTTCCCGCATACATGGGCACAGGCAAGTACATGCTTAATTATGAAGTTACCACAAGCTGGAACTCCTACGTAAATAACATGGTTGATTTCTCAGGAAAGCGCGTAATGTGGCTTGCTGACCATCTCTACGCTGAGTATCCCGTCGGTGCAATCAGCGGTGAAACCGTAGTTAATTCCGGCGACACACTCAAGCTTACTGCAGATCTGAGCGCAGGCAATGCCGCAAACACCTTCCAGTGGCAGAGCTCCGCAGACGGCAGCAACTGGAGCGACATTATCGGCGCTAAGGATGCAAGCCTGAAGCTTGTTGTTAACGAGGAAGATAACGGTATGCAGTACCGCTGCATAGTAGAGAATGCAGGCGTTAACATCGTTACAACACACACTCCTGTGGTCAAGGCATCTGCACAGACTGTTCTTGAGCCTGTAACTGTTACCGTTTCCGCAGATCCTGCAAGCGCAGAGTCTAAGGAGGTTTCCCTCAAAAACGGAACTCTCGCTCTCGTCATGGACGGCAAGGAGATGGGTGAGTTCACATTCGCAAGCAAGGGCGGCAGCTGGTCAATCTGCAATGTTGACGGAAAGTACCTTGCAGCCGACGGTAAAAAGCTTGTCCTCGCAGACGAACCCTTTGCATGGAGCTATAATAACGGTGTGTTCTCTACAGACACCAAGCTCAGCTACACCTCTCTCGGTAAGCTGCTCGGCATAAGCCACAGCGCGAAGGTGTATCTTACCGTCTCAGGCGATGAGCTTGCTGTTTCCACCGGCAAAGGTCCTCAGGCAAGTTTCTGGACTATTGCAAAGTAATATTAAAAGTAAATAGCCATAAAGATATAAAAGGAAGGCAATCACGATGTGATTGCCTTCCTTATTTTTAATTCAGAAGGGGAGAAGGCAAAAAAGACAGCTACCCGAAAGGGTAACTGTCTTTCTGGAGCTGCTGGGCAGATTCGAACTGCCGACCTCATCCTTACCAAGGATGCGCTCTACCTACTGAGCTACAGCAGCAAAGATGATGCCCCTTAAATAAGGGGCATCGATGGCGACCGAGAAGGGACTTGAACCCTCGACCTCCGGCGTGACAGGCCGGCGTTCTAACCGACTGAACCACTCGGCCACGGCTTGGTTAGTGTAACAGATTTTTGCGCACTTGTCAACACGTTTTATCAAAAAATCCGAAGAAATTTTTTGGGTAGAAAATTACTTCTTTTTTTTCTTCTTTTTTCCGCCCTGCTTCTTGCGTTCTGCGCGTTCTTTGGCTTTCTTTTCCTCAAATGCTTTCTTGGTGCGGATGTTGACTGCGATTACACAGGCAGCGACGGTTGCTATGATAATTATAATTACTGCAATAGGATTCATACCGGCAAAAATTCCTTCTGTAAAAATCATTTGGTGTCTTAAGTTTATCACATTCTGATAAAATGAGCAACATTAATGTAGTAATAACGAAAAAGTGCTTGACTTTATGCGAAAACTGAATTATAATACACAAGCTGTCAAGTAAATATTTGCTTACACTCGGAGAAGTCGCGTAGTCCGGCCGAGCGCGCACGATTGGAAATCGTGTAATACCCATAAGGTATTCGAGGGTTCAAATCCCTCCTTCTCCGCCAAATAAATCCTGAAATCTCTAAGATTTCAGGATTTTAATATTTACCCCGGAAAGAAATGTTAATATATCATAAAATGTTCGGTAATGTTGTTGAATTAAGGAAGTAATTGTACTATAATTACGAAACAGAAAGATAGAAAGGCCGAGAGATAAAATGGCAATAGCAAAAAAGAAAAAAGCGTGCACTATATTATTTGTTCTGCAGTTTATCGGAGAGGCAGTTCTGGCGTTGTCGCTGATAGCGTCCGATATGATCCCCGCAAATTATCTCATAATGGCAATCTCGGTTGAGATAATTATGCTCGTGGTTACATGGGAACTGTATTTCCTGCGTGCAGATGAAAGCAACGAAAAAGGCTTGGCAATACGCCGTGGAATCGCCGCGATAATATCAATTGTTGTATTTATAGTATCTCTTGTCGGTTATACGGCCTTGGATAAAGTTACCGATACACTCAAAGAGATTACGTCCAAGAACACCGTGACCACGGTTGTCGGTGTTTATGTACGTGCTGATGATCCCGCTAAGAGCATAAAGGATGCGGCAAGTTACGATTTCGGTTATTCAACCGCATTCGATGAAGAGAATATACAGACCACCCTTAAGAAAATTAAGAAGGAAATTGGCAAGACTCCCAAAACCGAGGAATATGAGGATTCCATGGAGATGGTCGATGCTCTTTACGGCGGCGATGTCGATGCAATTGTACTGAGCGAATCCTATGCAACCATTATTGAAAGCCAAGAAGGCTATGAAAGCTTTGTCGAAGATACCAAGCTGATTTACGATTATCAGATTGTTACAAAAGCAAATACCAACAACAAGACAAGCGGAGATTTAAGCAAATTTGTTATTTATCTGAGCGGCTCTGATACAAGAAGTAAAACACTTGATGTAAGCCGAAGCGATGTTAATATTCTTATGGCGGTTAACACCAATACCAAGGAAATTCTTCTTATCAACACGCCCAGAGACTACTACATTCCCATTTCAGTAAGCAGCAGCGGAAAGCGCGACAAGCTGACACACTGCGGTATCTACGGTATAAACTGTTCAATCGATACGCTGTCTGCGCTGTACAGCCAGAATGTTGATTATTATGCACAGATAAATTTCACCGGCTTTGAAACTCTTGTTGATGCAATAGGCGGAATCACTGTCAACTCAGATAAAGCCTTCACTACATTTGACGGGCATTCGTTCAGCGTTGGCGAAAATAACCTGAACGGCGCTCAGGCACTTGCATTCGCAAGAGACAGAAAGCATCAGGCCAGCGGTGATAACGGTCGCGGACAGAACCAGATGAAGGTTATTACCGCTATTATCAAAAAGCTTTCAGCAGGTACAATCCTTTCCAATTATTCTGATATTCTGGAGAGTATGCAGGGCATGTTTGTAACGGATATGTCCACAAAGGATATCAATTCACTGGTAAAAATGCAGCTGTCGGATATGGCTTCATGGAATATACACAGCTATGCCGTAACAGGCTCTGACGGCTCGAGCACTACATATTCTATACCTAGAGCAAAGGCGTATGTCATGTACCCCAATGAGCAGACGGTTGATCAGGCATCTGAGCTTATGCAAAGAGTTCTTGCGGGCGACAAGCTCACCGATGCCGACGTTAAAAAAGCAAAATAAGATTAAAACTTCCCGTCATATTACGCGACGGGAAGTTTTGATGTATAAATATGGGGAAGCCTATTGCAAAAGTTTATTAACTAATATATACTATTATGCGCTGTTTTACATAAGATTAGTATGCGTGTATAATTGAGCAATGTTCAAAAAGCTTTGCCCGGTGATATATACGAATGCAGAAAGAAGATAAAAAATGTTAAAGAAAAGAACACCGATAATTTTCCTTATAATCCAATTACTTTCGGAAGTGCTTCTGACTTATACTCTCATATCATCGGATATGTTTCCGATCCTCTATATAGTCATAGCGGTTCTGGTTGAAGTAATTCTGCTTATTGTGTCAACCATGCTTTCTTTTTCAAATGTGAGGGGAAAGAAAAAAAGCACTATAACTGCCCGCCGTATTATTGCGGCATTGCTGGCGGTGATTATGCTGAGCGTTTCAATCTTCAGCTCCCTGTTCATGGGCAAGCTCGGTGCCACATTAAACAACATCAGTTCCCAAAACGTTGCAACTACTGCAGTAGGCGTCTATGTGCGTTCTTATGACCGTGCCGATAATATAGGTGATACAAAGCACTACCTGTTTGCATATTCTAATGCGTTTGATGCAAATAACACGGCAGATGCTCTGAAGAGCATCAAGAAGGAACTTGGCAAAAAGCCCGATACCATCGAATACGATGATATAATGAAAATGGTAGACGGACTTTATCAGGGTGACAGTGATGCGATTGTTTTGAGTGAGTCCTATGCAGCGATTGTTGCTGATCAGGATCCGGAATTCACATCCGGAACTAAGCTCATTTATGAGTTCAAGGTTGCAAACGCCCTTAAGCCTGTCGTTAAGAAGACAAACGGTGATTTAAGCAAGTTCGTCTTCTACCTCAGCGGCTCCGATACTACCAGCAAGATGCTCGACGTAAGCCGAAGCGACGTAAACATCCTTATGGTTGTTAACACCAAGACCAAGGAAATCCTGCTCATAAATACTCCGAGAGATTACTATGTGCCCATTTCCATAAGCGCAACCGGAAAACGCGATAAGCTCACTCATTGCGGCATCTACGGTATTGACTGCTCAATGGATACGCTTGCAAATCTGTACGATTGTGAAGTCGACTATTTTGCCCAGATCAATTTCACCGGCTTTGCAAAGATGATTGATGCAATAGGCGGAGTTACGGTTAATTCCGATGTTGCCTTCGTCAACAGCTATGATAACCCGCTGATTGACGGAACGAGTCTGACTGTAAATGTCGGCGAGAACGAATTTAACGGCGCTCAGGCTCTTGCGTTTGCAAGAGAACGTATGAATGTTTCCGGCGGTGACAATGACAGAGGCAAGAACCAGATGAGAATCATCTCCGCTGTTGTTGATAAGCTCTCAGCAGGAACAATTCTCGCCAACTACTCTGATATCCTTGACAGCCTTGAGGGTATGTTCATAACAAACATGCCTACCGAGGATATTAACAAGCTTATTAAGATGCAGCTCAGCGATATGTCATCCTGGAGCGTCCACTCATATGCAGTAAGCGGCACACCCGGCTCCAGCACAACATATTCGATGCCCGGCTGCCGTGCATATGTAACCAACCCCGACCAGAGCACAGTCGATCAGGCGGCAAAGCTTATCGACAAGGTGCTTAAGGGCAAAACCATTAAGGATTCGGATTTGCATTAATGACTTATAACATTAACATGAAAAGAGGAAGCGGCATACTTATGCCGCTTTCCGCTATATCTTCACCTTACGGAATAGGCTCCTTAGGCAAGGCAGCGTATGAATTCGTGGACTTTCTTGCGGAGGCAAACCAGTCATGGTGGCAGCTTCTGCCGGCAGGCCCTACCAGCTACGGAGACTCGCCTTATCAGAGCTTTTCCACCTATGCCGGAAATCCCTATTTTGTTGACCTTGACCTGCTTATAGCTGACGGGCTGCTGGAAAAAGCGGATGTCGAGTCAATAGACTGGGGAGACAACGACAGCTATGTTGATTACGAAAAAATCTATAACAGCCGTTTTTCTGTTCTGCGCAAGGCCGCCGATGCAGGGATAGAGCGGGACAGAGAAAAACTGGACAGCTTCATTTCGGAAAACACCGGCTGGCTTCCGGACTACGCTCTGTTCATGGCGCTGAAAAGAAAGTTCGGCATGAAAGCGTGGATTGAGTGGGAGGATGAAGATATCCGACTGCATAAGCCCGAAAGCATAAAGAAATACAGAGAAGAGCTTTCCGATGATGTTGAGCTTTTCGAGTATATTCAGCTTCTTTTCTTTGAACAGTGGAGCGGTTTGCGGTCATACGCAAAAGAAAAGGGGATAGGTATAATAGGTGACCTGCCCATTTACGTTGCGCTTGACTCAGCGGATGTATGGGCAAATCCCGAATGCTTCAGGCTTGACGAGGAAAACCTGCCGATTGAGGTGGCGGGCTGCCCTCCCGATTATTTCAGCGAAGACGGACAGCTTTGGGGAAATCCGCTGTACGATTGGGAAACCATGCGTAATGACGGCTACGGCTGGTGGATCCGCCGCATCGACGGCAGCGCAAAGCTCTATGATATGCTGCGCATTGACCATTTCCGAGGCTTTGAAAGCTATTGGGCAGTGCCTTACGGGGAAGAGACGGCGCGTAATGGACGATGGGTAAAAGGCCCCGGCATGGATCTTGTCGGCAGACTGACGGCGTGGTTTTCGGACATTCGCTTCATTGCCGAGGATCTGGGACTTATGACTCCCGAGGTTCAGGCGCTTTTGCGTGATTCGGGCTTGCCGGGAATGAAAGTACTTGAATTTGCGTTCGAGCCGGGTGAGCTGAGCAATTACCTGCCTCACTGCTATGATAAAAACTGCGTTTGCTATGCAGGAACGCACGATAATGCGCCAATCGTCGAATGGAAAGACGAAGTTGAGGCGGAGGAGATTGCATTCGCAAAACAGTATCTCGGTATAAATGATGAGGAAGGACTCGTCTGGGGTGTTATCCGAGGCGGCATGAGCTCGGTTGCGGCTCTGTTCATAACCCAGCTTCAGGACTATCTGGAGCTCGGCAAAGAAGCCAGAATGAATACTCCCGGCACTTTGGGCGGCAACTGGCGGTGGCGGCTCGGAAAGGACGAAATTACGCCTGAGCTGACAAAGAAAATTGCTGAAATTACACGCATTTACGGCAGAAGCAATCCCGAGTGGGAGAAGAAAAATAATGCAGAAATCATAAAAAACTGATGCGGGGTATTACCCGCGTCAGTTTTTTACTGTTTTTAGTAAATTAACGCTTTTTTTAATTGAAAATTAATCATTTATGTGCAATAATATTAAATCAGTATTATGTTAATCAAACCACACGCACGAGAGGGAATTGTTTTGAGGAAAATTGCGCTATGGGAAGCAAAAAATCCCCGTAAAGTCATATTGATTGCGTTGCTGCTTGCTATACCGGCAATTATCGGATTTATATGCACGAAGGTAAACTATGACATAATGTCATATCTGCCCGAAGACATTGAAGCGGTACAGGGCGAGCAGATTCTGGACGAGGTATTTAACGATGCCGGTATGTCCATCGTTATCGTCAAGGATATGCCGCCGAAATATACCGCCGCGCTCAAGGGTGAAATTGAGAAAGTTGACGGCGTAAGCAATGTTATATGGGTGGATACAATCGCCGATATCGGTATTCCCACGGAAATGCTGCCGGATGCGTTTAAGAATATATTTTACAGCGCCGACGGAAGCGAGACCATGATGCTGGTGCAGTATGACAGCTCCGGAGAATCTGAGGAGTCTCTGAATGCAATTTCCGATATTAAGCAGATTTTGAATGAAAACTGTTTTATAACGGGCCTTTCCGCCGTGGTTGAGGATACGAAAGAGCTTTCTGAAACTCAGGCGCCGTTTTATATAGCCATAGCGGTTTCGCTGGCGCTCATAGTTATGGCGCTTATGATGGAATCGTGGGTACAGCCTCTGGTCATCCTCGTTTCGCTTGGCATTGCGGTTATCTACAACATGGGAACGAACTTCTTTATGGGAAGCATATCCTTTATAACCCAGTGCATAGCAGCTGTTCTTCAGCTTGGCGTTACCATGGACTATTCAATCTTCCTGATTGACCGCTACCATGATGAACTGCCCAGATTCGACACGCGTGAAGAGGCAATGGCAGAGGCGGTCAGCAAATCCTTTGTGGCGCTGACGGGAAGCTCGCTGACAACGGTGTTCGGTTTTATTGCACTTTGCTTTATGAAGCTGAAGCTGGGCTTTGATATCGGCTTTGTAATGGCAAAGGGCGTTATGTTCGGCGTTCTTGTTGTAATATTTGTTCTTCCGGCAATACTGATCATATTCGACGAATTCATGGTAAGGTTCAAGCATAAGAGCCTTTTGCCGAATTTCCTTAATTTCTCCGGCTTCATCCTCAGACATAAAAAAACCTTTGCGCTGATATTCTTTGTCCTGCTTATCCCGACATATTTCCTGCAGCGTAATGTTGATAAATATTACGATATGGATAAGGCCATGCCGGATTATCTGTCATCAATCGCGGGACTCAATGAACTGGAAAATGAGTTCGGCATAACAAGCATGCAGTTCGTAATAATTGATGACAGCCTTCCGTCGGACCGCATAGTGGACATGGAGCGCGAAATATCTGAGCTTGACGGCGTTAATATGGTGCTTGCGTATAACTCGATTGTCGGCTCGTCCGTGCCGGACGATATAATTCCCGACGAAATAATCAGCATGTGCAAGCAGGACGGCTTGCAGGTGTTTCTGGTAAACTCCGAGCTCGATTCGGCGTCTGATGAGTTCGGCGAACAGCTAAGCCGGATGAATGAGATAGTTAAAAGCCACGACCCGAACGGCATTATAACGGGCGAGGGAGCGCTGAGTCAGGCGCTTATGGAAACGACAAAGGTGGACTTTGCCGTAACTGCAATGCTCTCGACTGTTGCGATATTCATACTTATTGCAATCTGCTTTAAATCGATCTCTTTGCCGTTCATACTCGTTTTGAGTATCGAGCTTGCAATATGGATAAACCTTTCAATATCCAGACTCATGGGTACTCAGCTTTCGTTCATCGACCCGACTGTCGTAAACTGCGTACAGCTGGGAGCAACGGTTGACTATGCGATACTGCTGACCACGAGATTCAAGGAAAAAGTCGGACAGCAGCACCTGCCGCAGGCGGCGATGCACAGAGCTATTGCGAGCGCAATGAAATCCGTCTGCCAGAGTGCGGCGGTGTTCTTTGCCGCCTGCTTCGGCGTGTATCTTGTCTGCGATATCAACATGATTTGCGGAATCTGCGTGCTCCTTGCAAGAGGCGCAATCATAAGCGCGCTTGTAATTGTCATGTTCCTTTCGCCGGTGCTTTGCGTAAGCGAAAAGATTATTTCGAGAACCACGAAAGAGTGGAGGTAAAACATAATGAAAAACAAATGAATCATATGCTTTTTGCTTTCTGTGGTTTTAGTACTCGGACTGTGTACGGGCTGCGGGAAGAAGGATAAAAAAGACGATGACCCCGTTCTGTCCGGGAAAGACTATACTCAGAAAGAATACAAGCTTTCGGATGTAAAAGTCACTAAGGACGAAACGGTCTATGTCAACCTCAACGCGGACGGCAGCATTTCCAAAATAAATGTTTCCGACCATCTTCATGCCGCCGAGCCTCAGGTCAGGATTCAGGACGCATCCGATCTGGATGATATCAGTGACGTTAAGACCTTTATTGAGCCCGTTATTAAGGACGGAAAGCTTTTTTGGGACATGGAATCCACCGACCTTTATTACAACGGCATCACCAAAAAAGAACCGCCTATTTCCATCGAAGTAAATTACTATCTCAACGGAAAAATCATTTCCCCGAAGAGACTTGAAGGTAAGAGCGGCAAAGTCGATATAGAGATTAAAGTTACCAACAATCTTAAGAAGGCCGTAAATGTGAGCGGAGCGGGATATGATGTGTATTGCCCCATGATTATGGCGGGCGGCATGATCGTTCCCGATGAAGGCTTCTCTAATGTAAGCGTTGAAAACGGAACCATACTCGGCGACGGCTCCCATCAGATCGTAATGATGCTGGGCGTGCCCGGAATGGACGAAAGCATAGGCGCATCCTCACTCGGCATTCCTTTTGTAAGCAACGAGCTTTGCAATACAAACTATAAAATTTCCGCGGATGTAACCGACTTTGCACTCGGTAATCTTATGTTTGCGGCAGTTCCGTTCTCCTCAATAGCAGCACTCAGCAACGAGGATATGTCCGATGATGTCAGCGGCATCAATCAGGTGCTTGCAGATCTCCAAAGCATTATGAATGCAATGTCGTCCCAGAGCGTTGACAATGTTATTGATATGCTTTACGGCGATGTGACCCAGACCGAGAAGCTTATTAAGACACTTTCAAATGCAGCTGATGTCTACGAAAAGAATAAGCCGCTGATAGACCTTCTTATCAATACGATGTCTGATGACAACCTGAACGCTATCAGCCAGCTTGCGTCAGACCTTGAGAATCTGGACCTTGCAAAGACCGAAGAATCTGCCACCAATTCTCTTATAGAGCTGAGCGCAGTCCTTGCCGCACTGAACGGAGATATGGGTGACCTTTCAAAGGTTGCAGGCGACCTGAAGAGAGTTCTTCCCGTGCTGAATACTCTGGAATCAGCGCTGAATACCGACGAAATGCAGGAGATACGAGCAGGCCTTCCGGAAAGCCTCGAGCAGATCAGAAAGCTGCGTACTACCTTGCAGGAAAGTGAGAACCTTCTGAACAACCTGTCTGCTATTACAAACTCTGATTTTGCAAATCAGATGAAGGTAATTATTGACACAACGACCAAGTACACCAAGGCCGGCAATATGAGTCAGGCCGAGGTGCAGAACCTTGCGGGAAGAATGAAAGAATGGCTTTCCTTCGGACAGACCTACAACATCTTCTCCGATAAAGCCGACGGAGTTGACTCTACGGTAATGTTCATTTATAAGACCGCGGCAATAGGCTGATCAGTTTCTGAAACAGGAAAAACGAATAAACACATAATAAGTGATAGCCACCGATGCAGAATGCAGGAGGCTATCACTTATTGCATGCTTGTGTAAAATTTACTAATATGTGCTTAAAAAATTTGTAATATTGCCAAAAAAGAATTGAAACTTGAAAATTACATTGCTTTTCAAGCCTCTATGCAATAAAATATACTTGTTATATTCTGCGCTGTTTATAGCTTTAAGTGTGAAAAATGCTGTGAGGTTTATTGATGTCAAACAGTATTAATATTATATGTGCGATATGCGCTTTCGCATTCGGCACATTGGCGGCATATATAAATTTGCTCATCAGCCGCCGCGGTATTAAGGCCGACTCAGTTTCGGGCATAATGGGTAATAATATGGCAAGACTGCTTGTGGACATGGTTACTCTCGGAATAACCTTTTTTGTGTGCAGGCATTTTGAGCTCCCGCTGACGGTATGCCTGATAGCGGTTGCGCTGGGTCTGACATTATGCGGATTTTTAATGCTCCGCGGGCTGATTAAAACCATCGAAAATAAGGACGGAGGTGAATAAGCTTGTCAGAATTTTTTGCGAATTTCCTTGCTCCTACAAAAACCATATACAGTATGTGGGTTATCATGGCGGTCATAGTTGTTGCCTCCATAATCCTGACCCGAGGGATCAAGCTTGTTCCGGGTAAACTTCAGAACATAGCCGAAATGGCAGTAGACGGTATGGTAGGCTTCTACTCGGGGATTCTCGGCGAGAAGAGAACGAGAGAGTATTTCCCTATGCTCGCAACATTCTTCGTATTTATTATAGTATGTAACTATTGCGGACTCGTTCCCGGAGCAGGAGAACTGTTTACAGTACCCACATCCGTTCTCTCCGTAACATGCGCACTGTCAATTGTAGCGTTCTTTATGATTCAGATACTGGGTGTAAAGAAAAAGGGTCTCGGCGGACACATGAAATCATTTGCAAAGCCCGTAGCTCTGCTGTTCCCCATAATGGTGCTTGAACAGTTTGTGCGTCCCGTTTCCATGGCACTCCGACTTTACGGCAATATATACGGTGAAGAGCTTGCGGCGGACACTCTGTTCGGTCTGTTCCCCATAGGGCTGCCAATAGTAATGCACGTACTGAGTCTGCTTTTCTGTTTCATTCAGGCGATGGTTTTCACCATGCTGCTTGCAGTGTTTATCAGTGAAGCAACCGAAGAGGAAGAAGAATAAAAATTACACATAAATCAGGAGGAAACAAAAAATGAGTATAGCAACAGGTCTTATTGCACTTGCAGCTGCAATTGCAATAGCAATCAGTGCAGTTGGCGTTGCAGTCGGTCAGGGTATGGCGGCAAGCAAAGCAATTGAAAGTATGGCTCGTCAGCCTGAACTGCAGGGCAAGCTTCAGTCCACCATGATCCTCGCAATGGGCTTTATGGAAGCTCTTGCAATTTACGGTCTGGTTATCGCTTTCATGCTTCTGGGCAAGATGTAAAACAATCTTCCGAAGCAGTCTGAAAGGAGGAGACTTGATTGGTTTTAAATATAGTCGGGCTTGAGATCTGCGTGCCCGAGCTTATATGGACTATCATCAACTTCTTCCTGCTGATGTTCCTGTTAAAGATATTCCTTTATAAACCCGTACTTCGCATACTCGACGAGCGCAAGGCAAAGGTTGAGGAAGGACTTGCCAAAGGCAAAGAGGCGGAAAAAGCCCTTGAAGAAACCAATGCAGCACTCAGCGAGGAGCTCTCCGAGCAAAACAGCAAAGCCCGCGAGCTTATCGGCAAAGCAAGAGCGGAAGCCGAGAAAGAGCGCGATGCGGTACTGGCATATGCTCACAGAGAAGCGGAAAACCTTCATAAGAATGTTCGTGAGCGCGTAAAGACCGAGGAAAACGAAGCAAAGACCGATGTCGAGGAAAATATGCCCGAGCTGGTTATGATGCTTACTAAAAAGCTCCTCGGAAGCGAAGCTGCCGAATGTTCACCCGAGCTTGTAAAAAGCTGTGTGGAGGACGCAAAGGAAAACTAATCCATGATCAAAAATAACAGGACTCCGGGAAGGGAGGGATAGTGCAAAGGTGGAAATAGTTTTTAAGATTATAAACTTTATCATCCTGTTTGGCGCGCTTGCCTTTATCTGCGTAAAAACCGGATTGCTTAAAAACATATTCGGCGTGCGGCGCGAAAAGGTTGTCAGCGAGCTTGACAAATCCGAAAAGATGCGCGATAAAGCGAAAACGCTGAACGCGGATATAGAAAAAGCAAAGCTTCTCAATGAAGAGAAAAAGACTGCAATCATGCAGGGTGCGGAAGCTCAGGCTGATATAAATGCAAAAGCAATCAGCGAATCGGGCAAACTTGAGGCGGAAGGCCTTATAGCAAACGCCGAAAAGAGCGAGGCTCAGCTCCGCGAGGAAATGCAGGGCAGAGTGTCCGCCGACGCAATTAAAAAGGTGGCCGAGATAACCGGTGAGGTGCTCCGCCGCGGCAGCTTTGAGGCTTCAAAGCAGGCACTGAATGATAAATTTATAGAACAGATTAAAGATTTGGTATCGGCTATGCCGAGTGATATTTTGAACATGAATGAACTGAAAAAACTGGACATTTCAATAAAAAGCGCCGAGCCTCTCAGCGAGGAGGAAATGAAGAAGCTCACACAGATTCTGTGCGAGACATTTATCTCCTGCCACAATGAGGTCGATTCTGACCTCATCGGTGGTGTGCAGATGAAAGTCGGCGACACCGTCTATGACGGAACTCTGGTACATCAGCTCGATAAGCTCAGCCGTGATGTTGAGAACAATACCCGCGAGAGCAGCGCCCAAATGCAGTCTATCGCCGAGGGTATCAAGCAGCAGCTTGCCAAGGTTGATGACAGCATAGATGTATTTCAGACCGGTACTGTCGTATCTCTTGGCGACGGTATCTGCCGAGTATCCGGCCTTGCCGACGTTATGGCAGGCGAGATGCTGGAATTCCCCGGCAATCTCAAGGGTATGGTACAGGACCTGGAGAAAGAAAATGTCGGCGTTGTACTTCTTGGCGAATACAGCCATATTCAGGAGGGCGACACCGTCCGCCGCACAGGCCGTATCATAGAAGTTCCCGTTGGCGAGTGCATGATCGGCCGCGTTGTCGATGCAATGGGCAAGCCCATTGACGGCAAGGGGCCCATCAAGGCGGAATCCTTCCGTTCCGTTGAGAGCCCGGCTCCCAGCGTTATCGACAGAAAGAGCGTTTCCGTTCCTATGCAGACCGGCCTCAAAGCTATCGACGCACTTGTACCTATCGGCCGCGGTCAGCGTGAGCTTATCATCGGCGACCGCCAGACCGGTAAAACCGCGATTGCACTTGACGCAATCATCAATCAGAAGGGCAAGGATGTTATCTGCATCTATGTCGCAATAGGCCAGAAGGAATCCACCATCGCCGGCGTTGTTGAAAAGCTCCGTCAGGCCGGTGCAATGGATTACTCAATCGTTGTTGCGGCAAATGCTTCCGAGCCTGCACCCATGCTTTATATCGCACCCTACGCAGGTGCTGCAATGGGCGAATACTTCATGTATAAGGGCAGAGATGTCCTCATCATATACGATGACCTGTCGAAGCAGGCCGCCGCTTACCGCGAGCTTTCTCTGCTGCTCCAGAGACCGCCCGGAAGAGAAGCATACCCCGGCGATGTATTCTATCTGCACTCAAGACTGCTTGAGCGCGCCGCACGCCTCAGCGAAGAAGCAGGCGGCGGCAGCATGACCGCTCTGCCTATCATCGAGACTCAGGCGGGCGACATCTCCGCATACATCCCCACTAACGTAATTTCCATCACCGACGGCCAGATATTCCTGGAAACCGACCTGTTCCACTCCGGCGTTCGCCCGGCAATCAACGTCGGCCTTTCCGTATCCCGTGTCGGCGGCTCGGCTCAGATAGGCGCAATGAAGCAGGTTGCAGGTCGTCTGCGTGTTGACCTTGCTCAGTACCGCGAGCTGGCATCCTTTGCACAGTTCGGCTCTGACCTTGATAAGGCAACCCGCGATACTCTGCACCGCGGCGCACGTATGACCGAAATACTCAAGCAGAATCAGTATTCACCCATGTCTGCGGCTGATCAGGTTATTGTAATCTTTGCCGCATCCGAGGGCTATACCGATGATATCGAGCTTAAGGACATTGCCCGTTTCGAATCCGAGGTTCTGGATTATGTAAACCGCAACTATCCCGAGCTCCACGATGAAATTCTCAGCGGCAAGAAGCTCAGCGCTGAACAGCAGGGCAAGCTGAGAGCCTGCATCGAGGAATTCAAAAAGACATTCTGATTATTAAACACAAACAGGAGAGGAGGGGCATAAATGGCTAATATGCGAGCAATAAGGACGCGAATTAAAAGCGTCAAGAATACCCAGCAGATAACCAAGGCCATGAAAATGGTTGCGGTATCAAAGCTGCGCCGTACTCAGGCGGGCATGCAGGCATCACGCCCCTTCGCCGACAAGAGTCAGGAGATAATAAACACCCTCCTGCAAAGCGGCTCCGGCAGTGAAAACCGCTTTATAAAGCCTCGTAAAGAGGTAAAAAGGGTCTGCTATGTGCTCTTTGTGGGCAATCGCGGCCTTTGCGGTATGTATAACAGCGCGGTTCTGCATTTCATGCAGGACATCGCGGAAAAAGAAAACCGCGACTATTGTGTGATAGTCTGCGGACGATGGGGTAAGGACGTTATTGCAAAAAGCGGACTGAATGTCATAAACACATTCACAGAGCTCAGCGATACGCCTGATTCCGTTGAAGCGCTCGAGCTTTCCGAGTATCTCAAGAATATGTTCCTGAGCGGCAAAGCTGATGAGGTACATCTGGTTTATGAGCACTATGTTTCCGCTCTCAGCCAGAAGCCCACAGTTGAGCAGCTTTTGCCGGCTAAGCCCGAGGAAGAAGCGGAGGGCAAGGAGATGGATTATATCTTCGAACCCGATGCAAACAGCGTTCTTGAGAGCGTAATGCAGTTATACATCAATAATAAGGTCTTTTCCGTTATGCTCGATTCCAAGTGCGGTGAGCATTCGGCAAGAATGACGGCAATGACCGCCGCAACCGACAGTACCAAGGAACTCATCGATAAGCTTGGGCTGTCGCTCAACAGAGCACGTCAGGCGGCAATCACAACGGAGATTTCCGAAATTGTCGGCGGTGCTTCGGCACTTAAAAAGAAAAAATAAACAAACACCCCTTTCCAAGGAGGTAAGCAAATGGAAAATGGTATCGTCAGAAGGGTCATAGGCCCTGTCGTAGACGTTCAGTTTCCCTCCGGTAAGATGCCGGAGATCTACAATGCAATAGAAATCCAGCTCGAGGACAGAAAGGTCGTCATGGAGGCTGTTCAGCATCTTGGCGATAACAGCGTTCGCTGCATTTCTCTGTTCTCCACTGACGGTATATCCCGCGGCTGCCGCGCAGTTGATACCGGCTCTCCCGTTACCATGCCCGTCGGCGAGGCAACTCTGGGCCGTATGTTCAATGTTGTCGGCGAGCCTATCGACGGCAAGGGCGCGGTTGACGGAGCAGAGCGTTTGCCCATCCACCGTCAGGCACCCGCATTTACCGAAATCACTCCCGCAACCGAAATCCTTGAAACCGGCATTAAGGTCATCGACCTTCTTGCGCCTTACGCAAAGGGCGGTAAGATAGGCCTCTTCGGCGGCGCAGGCGTAGGTAAAACCGTTCTTATTCAGGAGCTTATCCGAAATGTTGCTTACGAGCACGGCGGCTATTCCGTATTCGCAGGCGTCGGCGAGCGTTCCCGTGAGGGTAATGACCTCTGGAACGAAATGACCGAGTCCGGCGTTATCAATAAGACGGCACTGGTATTCGGCCAGATGAACGAGCCGCCCGGAGCGCGTCTCCGCGTGCCTCTCAGCGGCCTTACCATAGCTGAAAACTTCCGTGACCAGTCCGGTCAGGACGTCCTGCTGTTTATCGACAACATATTCAGATTTACTCAGGCAGGCTCAGAGGTTTCCGCACTTCTCGGACGTATGCCCTCCGCTGTTGGTTATCAGCCTACTCTTGCAACCGAAATGGGCGCTCTTCAGGAGCGTATCACATCTACGCTTAATGGCTCCGTAACCTCAGTACAGGCTATTTACGTCCCTGCTGACGACCTTACTGACCCTGCACCGGCTACCGCATTTGCTCACCTTGACGCAACCACCGTTCTGTCAAGAAGCATTTCCGAGCTCGGTATTTATCCTGCTGTTGATCCTCTGGAGTCCACCTCCCGTATCCTCGACCCCAATGTGCTGGGTAAGGAGCATTACGAGACTGCACGTGCAGTTCAGGCTGTCCTTCAGAAGTATAAAGAGCTTCAGGATATCATCGCCGTTCTCGGTATGGACGAACTGGGCGTTGAGGATAAGGCAGTAGTTAACCGCGCAAGAAGAATCCAGCGCTTCCTCTCTCAGCCCTTCCACGTTGCGGAAAACTTCACCGGCCTTTCCGGTAAGTATGTCAAGATGGAAGATACTATCCGCGGTTTCCAGGCAATCCTCGGCGGCGAATGCGATGACCTGCCCGAGCAGGCATTCCTCATGGCAGGCACAATTGACGATGTTCTTGCAAAGCGCAAAGAGATGTAAGCCATGGAAAACAAGATTCATTTTCAGGTTGTAACAGCCGGCGGAACTGTTTTCGATAAGATGGTCAGCTATGTTGGCGTTCCTCTTGTTGACGGGGAAGCGGGCATCCTGGCAGGCCATGCGGCAATGCTCGGATCTCTCAAAGAGGGCGTTGTAAAGGCTGTGTTTGAGGACGGCGAGGAATATATCGCCATATCCGGCGGTGTTCTGAGCGTTGCCAATAACGAGCTTATAATGCTTGCGCGTACGGCAGAGCTTGCTGAAACCATTGATCTTGCCCGAGCACAGGCATCGGAAAAACGCGCAAGAGACAGAATTGAAGCAAAAGCAGGCGACATAGATATGAAGCGCGCAGAGCTTAGCCTTGCCAGAGCATTGGCCAGAGAAAAAGCATATTCGCTTATAAAAAAATAAAACAAAAAAGCTCCCTGAATGGGAGCTTTTTTGTTTGGAGTTACTTAGGGAGTAAAGAAATGAAAAAATGAATAAGAAAGCATTATTTCTTATGACAACATGATATTCCCCAAGTATTAAAAAAGAATTAAACAATTCATTATTATTTGTACATCGTTCACTTTATGGGCAAAGTGACTACAAAGATGCTGCCTTCACCCGGCGTGCTGTTAAGGCTTATGCTGCCCTCGTGAAGCTCGCAAATCTGTTTAACCATTGCGAGACCGAGACCAACGCCCTTATCCTCTCCGCGGGAGGCATCCGACTGCCAGAAGCGTTTGAAAACATTTGGTTGATCTTCTTCGGAGATTCCGATGCCGTTATCCATGACACGAAGATAGGCATATTCGCCGTCCTGCTTAAGTGAAACGAGTATACTTCCGTTGTCGCGCCCGTATTTATAGGCATTTTCCAAAAGATTCTGTATTACTCGTGACATCAGACCGGGGTCAAAGGAGAGATAAACATGCTTGTCGATTTTTGTCTCGAGCTTTATTCCACGTGTGTCGGACGGTGTGAACTCATCGCAGCAGGCTATGACAAATGTTCCGAAGTCAGCCTGCTTCATTTTTATCTGACGTGCACCCTGATCAAGACGGGTTATGGACAAAAGCTGAGATATCATGTGCGACATCTTGTTGCCCTGCTCCTCAATGGTATTCAGCGCAGACTGATAGTCCTCGGGGGTTTTTGCCTTCCTCTTGGCTCTTGCACATTCGGCAAGGATTATTGTAGTGGGTGTGCGCAGCTCGTGGGATGCGTCCGAAACAAAGCGCTTTTCGGATTCGAAAGATTTTTCGATACGGTCAAACATATCGTTGAAGGTTGTGGCGAGCTCATTCATTTCCTCCGAGCCCGTGGTAAGGGTAATTCGTTCGGAAAGATTGTCGCCGCCGGAAATTAATGCGGCCTGCTCGTTAATCTCTTTGATGGGCTTAAAGGTGCTTCGAGATATATAGTTTGCGCCGACGATACCGAGGCAGATTACAAGAATAAGCCATATAAGAGCGATGATTATAACATTGACCATCGACTGATGAGCGGCATTTGCATTAATAACACCGCGCAGCATAAGGGGATAGTTGCCTACATCCCATTGCAGGTCATAGATGTAATAATCAATTCCGTCCTGATCAATACATCTTAATTCGCCGCTGCGGAAGGCAACCTCTTCGGATCTGAAGCGACCGGGAAAATTACCCTCTAAAAGAGTGAAGTTTTCATCATAGACCGAGAAATACGATCCGGAATCGTATGTGTCAATGTTGCTCAAGTCGAGCCGGTTATTGCTGAATTCAATTTTATCTGTGTTGTCCCATACGAAGCTGACGACAAGATCCTCAGCCGACTTAGGGATAATAAAGAGGTCGATGAAAACGAAAACCGCCATGGAGATAGCGAGCATGAGTATCATCGTACCGCTTATCCAGAGTGAGAGCTTTTTCCTTGAAGACAAGAATCAATCACCGTCCTTAAATATCCAGCCGGTACCCCAAACTGTATGGATAAGTTTTTTGTCAAAGCCGGTGTCAATCTTCTTCCTGAGGAAGCTGATATAGACATCGACCACATTTGTGCCGCCCTCATAGTCAAAGTTCCAGAGATTGTTTTCGATCATCTCTCGAGAGAGAACAATGCCGCGGTTGCGCATCATGTATTCAAGCAGGGCATATTCCTTGGGGCTGAGGCTCAGCATTCTGCCGCCGCGGGTTACGGTCTGAGTCGACATATCCAGAGTAAGGTCGCCGACGGTCAGCTCGTTTGTGTGCTGTCCCGAGCTTTTGCGTGCAAGAACTCGGACAACTGCAACAAGCTCGTCCATGGAAAACGGCTTTACAAGATAATAATCACCGCCGCTGTTTAAGCCCTCAACGCGGTCATTGACCTCGGAAAGGGAGGTGAGGAATATAACGGGAGTTGTATTACCGTCACTCCTGATTTTGCGAACAACCTCCAGACCGCTCATCTTAGGCATTAGAATATCCATGACGATGGCATCATATTCAGCCGAGGAAATGTAATCGAGAGCATCGCTTCCGTTAAAGCAGCTGTCAACATTATAGCCCTCGTCTTCTATGCCCTCGGAAATAAGGCGGTTAAGAATTTTTTCATCTTCAACAACGAGAATTCTCAAGCTGAATCACTCCTTAAGCGTTCGGATTGCTTTCTGTGCTTTGCCACAAAAGTGTATTGTCTTCAATCTTTATATCAAGTTTACCGGTATCCCTGAGATAGCTGAGGTATCCGCGTACTGTGCTGCCGATAAGTGCATGCTGCTGGAAGGTCATAAGAAGATTATAGTCATCAAAAATACGTTTTAAAATGCCCTCAAAGCTTATGGGCTCTGCACACAGTTCCAGCACCTTGTCGATGATTTCAAGAACCTTTTTTCGGTTGAGCTCGGCAAGCTCGTGCATATCGCTGACGGCTTCAGCGTGAGCGGGAACAAAAACGGGAGCCTCAAGCGTTTCAATCATGTCGAGGGTTTCAAGATATTTTGCAACATCATATATATAGCCAATCTGGTATTTCTCAAGTGTTTCGGGACTTGAAACGCAGTCGGCAAGGAAAATAACACCGTCGGGCATCCT
>JAZLGD010000216.1:0-2660 GCA_045616105.1 Oscillospiraceae bacterium
ATGCTTATTTTACCTTCCACTACTCCTTTTGCCGCTTTTATTCGTTCTTCCTCTGTAACCTTTCCTCTAGACATAGAAATGCTCCCTCCTTGATTAACAGTGTTTTTTTATTTCACTGTCTCTCATAAAGGGAGCATATCAATCTGACTGTGAGCTTTATTTTATTTCATTGTTTTTAAATACTCGGAAATTTCATCAAAGTGCATATAGTTTGATGCTTTTACAAGCACCGTATCGCCCTTTTGAATCAGCTCCGGCAGCTTTGCAATAAGCTCTGCGTTTGTATCAAAATGAACAGCATCAATATGCTTTTCCGCGGCGCGATGGGTATTGACCGAACGCTCACCGCATGTTATCAGGAGCATTGCTCCGTGCTCTGCGGCATATGCCCCGACCTCGGCATGAAGCTCAGCCATATTTTCGCCCATTTCAAGCATATCGCCGAGAATACAAACCTTTCTTCCCTCGCCCTTTGGCATGGAATCTATACCGCACTTCACGGAATCGGGATTTGCGTTATAGCAGTCGTCGATGAGGGTTATATAACCGGTATCGATAATATTTGCACGGCGTCCAACGGTTTCATAATGAGAAATACCGTTTATTATCTCTTCGTCTGTAAGCCCCATCTTTATGCCAACAGCCGCACCCTCAAGGGCTGCAGAGACCATATGCTGACCATATGCGGGAACTGTTACACGGAAGCGGCGCTCACCGCACACGACATCGCAGGATATGCTCTTAACTCCGTCAATACTGATATTCTCAGCTCTTACGTCGGCATTGTCTCCTCTGCCGTATATTACGCGGTTTTGCCTGCACTCGTAGGATGCGAGCAAATCATCATCGCCGTTCAGGAAAACCGTGCCATCATCGGGCATGTACTGAAGCATTTCGGTTTTTGCTTCGAGCACGCCATTTCTGTCACGGAGATGTTCAAGATGTGCGTGGCCGATAAGGGTATACACTGCCATAGTGGGACGCACCATTTTTGCAAGTCGCGTCATCTCTCCGAAATCGGAAATTCCCATTTCAATAACAGCTGCTTCGTGCTCGGGGTTTATGCGAAATATGGTAAGGGGTACACCCAATTCGTTATTGAGGTTTTTCTCTGTTCTGAGAACATTGAATTTCTCGGAAAGAACGGAGGCAACCATCTCCTTTGCGGTGGTTTTGCCCACGCTGCCTGCAATGCCGATAACGGGAATATCAAACCTTGCTCTATAAGCCTCGGCAAAGCGCTTCATGGCGTTTTCAACGTTATCGACAAGTATAACTGTGCCATCGGCACCCTCGGGTACGCGCTCGGCGAGGCAGCATGCCGCTCCCTGCGAAAAAGCCTTGGCCATATAGTCATGGCCGTCAACGCGCTCGCCCTTGAATGCGGCAAACATGCTGCCTCCAAAAGCAAGGCGACTGTCAATGCACACGGAAGTCAGCTCGGTATCGCCGTTTTTGCAGTTTACAAGCTCGCCGCCGCACATCAAAGCGGCTTCGGATACGCTTACATTTCTCATTTATACTTCTCCATAGAGACAGCAATAATCTTTTCGCAGACCTCGCCGAAGCTCATTCCCTGCTCCGCAGCCATCTGCGGGATGAGGCTTGTGGGAGTCATTCCGGGCAGAGTGTTTGCCTCGAGGCAGTAAAGCTCACCATCGGTTTCGTCCATGAGGAAGTCGGCGCGACAGTACACATCCACCATGAGAGCTTCCATGACCTTTTCGGCAAGTCGCTGAACGCGCTCGGTATCCTCTGCACTTATAGGTGCGGGACAAATCTCTTCTGTCAGGCCTGCCTGATACTTGTTCTTATAGTCGTAAAATCCGTTTTTGGGGATAATCTCAATAACGGGCATTGCCTTGCCGTCCATAATACCTACGGTAAGCTCTCTGCCCTTTACAAACTTTTCAACAAGGACATGGTCTTCGTATTTAAAGGCAAGGTCAACTGCAGCTTCGTATTCCTCACGGCTATATACAACGGAGGTACCAACGCTGGAGCCGCCTGAACAGGGCTTTACCACACAGGGGAAGCCCACTTCTTCATAGGGCTTGACTCCCTTTTCGAGGATTATTCCGGGAGGTGTGGGGATGCCGTTTGCCTTAAACTGAATCTTGGAAAGCTCCTTATTCATGGCAAGAGCAGAGCCTATGTAGCCTGATCCTGTATATTTTATTCCGTACATATCGAGGGTTGCCTGAAGCTTGCCGTTCTCGCCCTCTTCTCCGTGCAGAGCAAGATAGCAGATATCGGCAGCCTTGCAGATATCAATTACATTTGCACCGATGCGAACGCCATTAGACTCATCAAGAAGCTTCTTGAGGTCCGGTGCTTCCTCAGATACGGAATACTTGAGGTCTGCCTGTTCGGCTTCAAAAAGCTCGTCTGCATTTGTGAATTCACCATTATATCCGCAAAAAAGGTCAACAAGTACAACCTTATGACCTCTGTCACGCAATGCTCTTGCAACACAGCTGCCGCTGGTTATAGAGACGTCTCTTTCATTTGAAAGGCCGCCGCAAAGTACAGCAATTTTCATTTTATTGCCTCCATATAGAAATTATGGCATAAGTATAGCACAGCTTGGTTTTATAGGCAAATATATAATTAAAAAAAGTAGTGCATATAGAACGGATATGTGCTATAATACGGTTTTG
>JAZLGD010000217.1:0-2063 GCA_045616105.1 Oscillospiraceae bacterium
CTCAGTATGATACTCGGCGTTGCCGCAGTAGTTTTCGCACAAATGATTATAAGCTGATAAAAAGACCGCCTTCGGGCGGTTTTTTATTTAGCAATCATATATTTAAAACTATTTATACATCAATTTGTCAAACGACAAAAAATATATTGAAACTTAACAAAATGTGTAGTAGTATACAAACAAGAGTAAAATGTCAAAATTTACGAAGGATTTAATAGGAGGTATGTTTGTGAGAAAAATTTTGGCAACGCTGTTGGCTGTTATTACTATTTTCAGCTGTTGCAGTCTGGCTGCATTTGCAGAAACACGGAGTATCAGCGACGCAATATATGACTACATAGGCAATAAGAGCAAATCGGCCAATATGTGGGAAGGAAATGCAGCGCGTGTAGCAAAGGAAATTACGGGGTTTAAAGATCCCGTACATGTAATCAGCCCCTGCGACGGAACAAAAGGCTTGTCTGTAGAACTCGTGGCATGTGCAGAGCCGGGCTATGAATCTAAGATATTCCATGCGGAATATCAATGGTATTCATGCACCGACCTGAAATACAGCAATGCGAAGAAAATCGACGGTGCAAGCGGAAAAGCCTTTGATACTGATGAATTCAACGAGCCGGGAAACTATTATTTCTTCTGTAAGAAAACAATCTACCAGAATATTATAGGCAAGGCAGTGCCCGTGTTCAGCTGTCTGACAAATGTGTTTGAAGTCATTTATACAGGACTTCCCACAGTTTATGTTGATACTCCTGATGGGAAGCTTATCAATTCTAACAGCGAATGGACTCAGGGAGCAAGCATCCGTATTTCCAGCGGCCTTGAGGATAAGTATAGCCTTGATGATACCACTATACGCATCAAGGGCAGGGGCAGCAGCTCATGGAATATCAGCAGTAAAAACGGTTATACCTTTAAGTTTGATAAAAAGCAAAACCTGTTCGGGCTCGGCAAGGACAAGACCTGGGCGCTGGTCGGAAACTTCTCCGATAAGAGTCTGCTCAGAAACTGGCTGGCGTCTGAACTCGACGAAAATGTCTATGATGACGGCAGCGAATGGAACGTACAGCATATCAGCGTTGACCTTGTAATGAACGGCGAATACCGCGGAAATTATACGCTTGCAACAACTGTACGAATCGGCAGCAACCGCATAGATATTCCCGATATTTCCGACTCCATTGATAAAGATGTCAATGGTGACGGCAGCCTGAATCTATATGACGGCGGCTTTGTCGTTGAGGTCAACGAGCGTCAGGATGAAACCTATAACTTCACCACAAACCACGGATTTGGTATGAATCTCAGCGATCCTGACCTTGACGAGCCTGCAGACAGCAATGAGGCAATATATCAGCACATTGTAAATGTTATACAGACCGCAGAAGATGCGCTGTATTCCGATAGCTTCGCAGACGCAGAGAGCGGCTATGCAAAGTACATCGATGTTGACTCATTCGTGGATTACTACCTGCTCAAGGAGCTCGCAAAGGATGTTGACGGAAACTTCAGACTCTCAACATATATCTACTATCAGCCTGAGGACGGCAAGCTCCATATGGCGCCCTGTTGGGATTTCGATATTGCTTTCGGTAATGTAAATTATGATGGCTGCGACAAGTATACGGGATTGCAGTGCCGCGCAGGATGGTATGCACGCCTGTTTGAAGATCCGGTGTTTGAAGCAAAGGTTGCTGAAAAGTGGAATAATACAAAGCCTCTGCTTATGAGTGTTCTTAATAATGAGCTGCCCTCGCAGATTGAAAAAGTCAGAATTTCAGCGAATGCAAACTTTGAACGCTGGCCCATTCTCGGTGTTTACACATGGCCGGCTCCTTCTGGATTTATGGGCAGACAGACATGGAATTCAGAGCTCAACTATCTGACCAATTGGATACTTAACCGTATCACATATCTCGACAGCGTTTTTAACGGATAATTACATCAATAAAAAAGAGCGCATCATTTAATGATGCGGTCTTTTCTGCATAGAAAATCCGGAGCTTTGCTTTTAAGCAAAACTGCCGAAAAATCTTTTTTTTGTCGTCCATACCCAAGTAACT
>JAZLGD010000218.1:0-3559 GCA_045616105.1 Oscillospiraceae bacterium
CTCAAAAATGCGGAGCTTTGATATTTTGGCGGCAAGAATATCCGCGTGCTCTTTCGTATCCTCAGGCTCAACGCCGAGAAGAACATTGAAGCCCTTGCCGACGCTGCCGATAAGCTCGCCGTCAACGGTTACGCTTGATGATGTTACTCTCTGTACTACTGCTTTCATAATTTTTCTTTCCTTTATCCGTTCGCGCGCTCAATGTCGAGAACACCGTTTATTTTTGAAATTCTGGACATGACGCTCTGCAGATGCTCGGTGCCGTTGACGCCGATTGTAAGCTCCAGCATCGCGCGCTTGTCTTTCTTTGTTTTTGTGTTTATTGCGTAAATCATGACACGCATATCGGCGATAACCCTTGAGATATCAGCCATAAGACCCACACGGTCAAGGCAGACAAGACTGAGCGTAGCCGTGAAATCTTCCTTGGTGTTTGTATCCCAGCCCGCCTTTATCCAGCGTTCGGGTTCATCGGAAAGCTCGATAACCTTGGGTACATTCGGGCAGTCGCGCTTGTGAATTGAAACGCCGTGACCTCTTGTGATAAACCCGATAATGCTGTCGCCGGGCAGAGGACTGCAGCATTTTGAAAGCTTGATAAGACAGTTGTCGATACCCTCAACAACAACGCCCTCCTTGCTTTTGGAACGCTTCTGAGTCTTTTGCGTTACCTTGATTACATCCTCTTCCTTTTCCTCGGGACGCTTGTAGGTTTTGACATACTCGTCCTTGATGTGAGGCATCATCTTGTTTATCGAAACGCCGCCGTAGCCGATTGCGGCATAGAAATCCTCCGCATTCGGAAAACGCTGACGCTGAGCGATATTGGTAACGAATTTTTCCATTTCATCATCGCTGAGCCTGATGAAATTACGCTTGAATTCGCGCTCGACCTCAAGCTTGCCCTCAAGGATATTTTCCTCGCGGCGCTCCTTTTTGTACCATGAGCGGATTTTGTTTCTCGCTCCGCTGGTTTTGACAAATTTAAGCCAGTCGCGGCTCGGCCCCTTGCCCTGCTGTGACGAGGTTATGATTTCGACAATTTCGCCTGTTTTGACAACGTAGTCAATGGGCACGATTCTGCCGTCAACCTTGGCTCCCGTCATGCGGTTGCCGACTGCCGAGTGAATTGCGTAGGCAAAGTCAACTACAGTCGCCCCTGCGGGAAGGCTGATAACCGAGCCCTTCGGCGTGAATACGAATACTTCCTCCTGAACAAGGTCGGTCTTTATCGTATTGACAATGTCCTCGGGATTTTCGGCGACATTCTGTGCCTCCAGAAGCTGACGTATCCATGCAAATTTTTCTTCAAACTTCTGTCTTCCGCTCATTCCGAGCTTATATTTCCAGTGAGCGGCAACACCGTATTCGGCGGTGCGGTGCATTTCCCATGTTCTTATCTGAACCTCAAACGGAATACCCTCGTCGCCGATAACCGTTGTATGAAGCGACTGGTACATATTCGCCTTGGGAGTGGAAATGTAGTCCTTGAATCTGCCCGGGATGGATTTGAACATATCGTGAATTATTCCGAGGCAGTTATAGCAGTCAACAACATCGTCAACGATAATTCTGACGGCATAGATGTCATAAATCTCGTCAAACGCCTTGCCCTGCATATACATTTTTCTGTATATGCCGTGAACGGACTTGATTCTGCCCGAAATACTGCAGTTCGGAACAACCTGTTTCATTCTGTCATTTATTTTTTTCTGTATATTGTCAAGATACTCCTTGCGCTTGGACTGCTGATTTTCAAGCAATGTCTTGATTTCCCTGTACGCAACGGGGTCAAGATAGCTGATTGCCAGATCCTCAAGCTCCTCCTTTACGCCTCGGATACCGAGACGGTGCGCAATGGGAGCGTAGATTTCCAGAGTTTCCTGAGCCTTTTCACGTCTTTTATGAGGTTTCATAAA
Source organism: Oscillospiraceae bacterium (assembly GCA_045616105.1). Taxonomy (GTDB): domain Bacteria; phylum Bacillota; class Clostridia; order Oscillospirales; family Oscillospiraceae; genus F23-B02. The sequence continues at coordinate 1,920 of JAZLGD010000218.1, forward strand.
AGCCAGTGTTCTCATGTTGTGAATTCTGTCGGCAAGCTTGATGATGATGACGCGGATATCCTTGGACATTGCCATGAGCATCTTGCGCACATTTTCAGCCTGCTGCTCCTCCTTTGTAAAAATCGGCACCTTGCCGAGCTTTGTAACGCCCTCGACAAGCTCTGCAACATCCTCGCCGAAAATATTCTTTACATCGTCCTTGGTTATTGACGTATCCTCAACAACATCGTGAAGCAGCGCCGCCGCCATGGATTCGCAGTCCATTCCCAGACCGTAAAGTATGGTGGCAACCTCAATGGGATGAACAATATAGGGTTCACCTGAAAGACGGCACTGTCCCGCATGAGCCTCAGATGCCATTTTATACGCCTTGTCAAGCATTTCAACGTCTTCCGCGTCCATGTGAGACTCAGCCTTTGCGCGCAGGTCGGCAAACAGCTCATCAGGTGTTTTCTTGCTGAGCTGCTCCTTAAGCATCGCTTCATCAACAGTATCCTCTTCCGGGATATTGTCAAAATCAGGCATTATTATCTTTTTTGTTTTTTCTTCTGCCATTTTTATTCACCGTTCCGGTAATGATTTGCGGTATTCGGTTATACCGACTGTTTTCTTATTCTTTCAAAAACGGGTGCATCGTCAAGATTCACCTTAACGCTGTTTTTAGGAAGTGTCAGATTGCCTTCCTCATCGTATATCACCGTACCAAGCTCCAGAAGCGCCTGCAGCGAAACGCAGACCTTTGCATAATCCGAAGCCTTAAGTCCCAAACGGTGACACAGCATCTCGCTGTCATACCGCCAGTTGTCATGACTTCTTATGAATTTATACACCGAAGCAATAAAGCTGCGGTCGGGAACAATGTCGGAATAACTGTCCGTTTTTCCTCTCATAAGCCTTTCGAATTTTCTCATTGAGGTAAACAGCTCATCCTCGTCCATGTCGTGAAGCTTTATATTTTTAATAAGTATGCTGACCTTGACCTGACCCATGTACTCGTTCGGCTCAAAGCTTGCCGCAACGTCCACAACATCGCCTGCGGCAAACGGGAAATCAAGCTGGGTAGTGCGGAATTTTACCGCCGAAAGCACAGCTCCGTCACGCTTAAGCCCTATTCGCAGATGCTTTCCGTTTCCTATCGGCGTAATATCGGTTACCGTCATGTTGTAAAGTCCGAAAACAGGCTGAGGATTTCCCGCGCCGAAAGGTTCAAGAAGCTCAATAATGTTAAGCAAATCCACGTTGACATAAGCGGGATTAATTTTGAAATCTATGCTCTGAACGGGATAAGGCATTTCAGTTTTGTCGGCATATTCGTTTATTGCCGTTCTGAACTCGTCAATTCTGCCGCTTTCAAGTCCGAGACCCGCGGCAAGAGTGTGTCCGCCGTAATGTGTAAGCACATCGGCGCATCCGCAAAGCGCGTCGTAAAGGCTGAAGCCGTCGATGCTTCTGCCCGAGCCTTTGGCTGTTTCACCCTCAACGGTTATGACAATCGAGGGCTTTCCGTAAAGCTCCGTCAGACGTGAAGCAACAATTCCTATAACTCCGTCGTGCCAACCCTCTTCGCTGACAACAAGGATATTGCTGTACTCCCATTCGGGATGCGATTCTATCTGAGCAACAGCCTCCGAAAGAATTTC
>JAZLGD010000219.1:0-3347 GCA_045616105.1 Oscillospiraceae bacterium
GGACATGGGGTTCACGGTAAAAATAAACTCGCCTTTTACGGGAAGTTTGGTTCCGATGGTTTTCTACGGCAGAGATAAAAAAGTATATTCCGTCATGATAGAGATAAACCGCAGATTGTATATGGATGAAAACGGCATAAAGATTGAGAACTATACACGTGTTTGCAATGTGATTGAGCAGATGCTAAAATATTTACAGAAAGGGTGGATGGAGTCATGACTTTGGGCGAACAGATAAAATTCTACAGAAAACAGGCCGGAATGACGCAGCAAAATCTTGCCGACAAACTTCTGGTCTCCTTCGAAGCTGTCAGCAATTGGGAAAGGAATATTAATGTTCCTACTGCCGACAACCTCCTATATATTGCCGAAGCGCTGAGCTGATTGCTGCGTTGCGCTACTTGTTATGAACCGCTAAAAATGTCACCGGTACGGCAAAGTTTGATTTCAAAATATATTATTATGCGGAGATTGTTTTTATGAAAACTCTTATCAAAAACGGAGTACTTTATGACGGAAGCGGCACTGCCCCGGTAAAAGGAGATCTTCTTATAGAGGATGACCGCATTATCGCAGTCGGCGGCTGCATTGATTCCGATGCAGAGGAAGTTATCAATGCAGAAGGACTTATGGTTTGTCCGGGTCTAATTGACGCGCATTCCCATAATGATTTCTTTTACGACAGGAAAGATGCCGAGAAATACTACAAGCCGTTTCTCCAGCAGGGTATCACCACGCAAATCACCGGAAACTGCAGCTTTTCGCCTTTTGGAATGAAACCGGATACGCCGTATAAGGACAAGCTGGGCGGCGGGCTTTTTGAAGCTGAGAATCCGGGAAGTTTTTCGGATTTCAAAGCGCGTGCGGAAGGGAATCTCTATGTTAATATCGTTCCTCTTATCGGGCAGGGGTCAGTCAGGGCAGGCATTTCAGGGTATGATTCCGCTCCGCTGACGAAGGATCAGCTTGAAGAGGAGCTGAGCCATGTCCGCGAGGCAATGGAAGGAGGTGCCTTTGGAGGTTCATTCGGCTTCATGTATGAACCCGACCGGTATGCCGATAAAAACGAGATCGTTGCATTTGCAAAAGAAATCGCCAAATACGGCGGTATAATTACCATACACCCGCGCGCCTGCTCCGCAGTCAGCGCAGACTATCCCCTTTTCACCAAAAAATCGCATCTTGAGCTTGGCCTTGACGAGGCAGTGGACATCATGAATCAAGCCGGCTGCCGTCTTGAATACTCTCATCTTATTTTTACAGGAATGCGAAGCTGGGCACTGAAAGACAAAATGCTCAAAGTCTTCCATAAAGAGCATGACAAGGGGAAACCGATAGGTTTTGACAACTATGCGTTCCACTATGGCGCTTCCGTTATAACTGTTGTCTATCCCGAATGGTATGCGGCGCTTTCACCCGAAGATGCAAAAAAACCGGTCAACAAGTTCAAGCTCCAGCTTACGATTCTTATGTACCGGAAGGTGCTCGGGATTGACTGGGACGATATCGTCATTGCGTATATTTCCGACAATCACCCCGAATATGAAGGGAAAAAGCTCACGGAAATTGCGGAGAGCGAGGGACTGTCGTATCTTGATGCGTATCTCAAGCTGGTTGAGCTCTCAAACCGTAGCGGGAGCATTTATCTTGGGAAATACTACAACAGCGATATCGTCAAAACGCTCATGCAGGATGACCTCTCTGTATTCATGACAGACGCATGGGTGGTTGATAAAGGACTTCAGAATATTGCGGCATATCAGACGTTCCCCCAGTTCTTCCTTCTTGCAAAACGCGACAATATCCCGTTTGAAACCATTGTACGCAAGATGACTGGCGCAACCGCAGACCGCTTCGGTATCCGTGAACACGGTTATCTCCGTGCCGGATACAAGGCAGACCTTACCTTAATCGATGCAGGCAAACTGAGCGTAAACGAAAATGTTCCCAATGCGCAGCCGGGCGGAATCATCCATGTTTTCGTAAACGGTAAGCCTGTAATAAGAAACGGTGAATATCTCGGCGGGAAAAACGGATGCGTTATTCTTAAAAATTGATAAGATAACATCGCTCTCCCACAGAACAGACTGCGATTATTCGCATTTTTGGCGGGTACAGCGCATATGACGTAAACAGGACCGCAAGTAAGCAAAATGGACTGCCTGACTGAAGCGGGAATCACAGCCATCCGCCGTTATTATTCCAGAATCCCACTGCGTGAGCTGTGGGAGTATGTCAAAAGATTATTGAAAAGAGGGTACTATTATGTTGGATGCAACAGAATTAAAGGAAAACGATTTGGAATTAGTCGCCGGCGGTATGTCGGAGGAAGAGTTTCAGCACCTTGAGATCGGAGCAAGAGTTCTGGTAATTTCGGGAGATTTTGAGAATAAATACGGGACGGTTTATGGTTTCGTTGACGATGTGGCCAGATACGGTGTTCATTTGGGCGCTTTAGTGAGGTTTGATGATGGGACCGATGCTAATTTAAGTGCCAATGAAATAATCAGGGCATAGACATTGCCCGCTTTGGCAAGTGACAGCCTTTATATTACAGGGGATGCTTCGGCATCCCTTTTTCATCCCCCAGAGGCAGATCCCGACTTCAGCCATAGTTAGATTTTTTAAGTTTTTAGATGCGCTACCCGGGGGTACAGAGGCCGCAGGCATTAAAAAAAGCGCACTTTTGTGCGCCTTTATGCCTTAACCGGTAAACTTAGTGAATATAGTTCATCCGGGCATAGATCCTGACCTTCCGGCCAGCAAACCGTGAACCCGTCCGTCATGGCGGACATAAAATAGCTCTTTTCCGCCAGATGCCCGTACCAACTGCCCTTTATGTACGGCTTTACATCAAACTGCCGCACTTCTCCGTTATCAAACTCAATTTTTAATAAATAGTCGTTTTGCGCTGTTACTTTTTTTGCCGTCGGTCTCAGCATTTCTACTCCTTATCTAAGTGGCTCTATCTTAAAGTAGCCTTCGCCTTCGCTAAGCATCTGCATTATATTTCTTCTGCACTACTCAGTCAATACCACAGTCGCTCGCAAAGCGAGCTATCCCTAACCTTAGGCTGCAGTACCGTAACGCGCCCGTAGGCGCGCAGCGCATTAATTTCTTATCAAAATCCGGCAGCTCCGCTGCCTACCACAATGCTTACCTATTGCCTGTAGCGCCCGCAATTGCCGAGCCTTTGGCGACGGCAGAGCGGCTGCGAGAAGGCCGCAGAGCGACCTATTACCCATTACCCGCGAAGCCCCGCTTCGCTCCGGCTCTGCCGCCCTACTCCCTGCTCTCTGTGCTGCTCATGGCATTTTATCCGGAAATCTCATTTTCTCAACTAATAT
>JAZLGD010000220.1:0-4665 GCA_045616105.1 Oscillospiraceae bacterium
AGTCTGCTGTTCTTTGCAAACTGGCGAACACCTGCGCGGGCATCCGATACCTGAGTGTAGTTATCGGAGCGCAAAAGCTTGTTGGTAGATGAGGCAAAGCAGCGGAAGCTGTCGGGAACCGTGCCGTCAAGCTCTGCAAGGTCAACAATGGACAAAGTTACTGTTGAACTGGGGGAGGAGGAACGGCTTGCGGATATGAAATCGTCAATGATGGTCTTGGAGAGCTTTACCGTAGGAATAGAGGTGTTTTCCGAAAGCTCGTTGAGCCAGTTGGTGTAATACCAGCCTGTTCCGGGCTCGGATTCCTCGGATGCCAGCAGATAATCGGCGTAAGGCTCGCAGACAAGGGCTGTCTCCAGTGTTGCCATCAAGCAGGCATCAAAGCCTATGCAGTCAAATTTGCAGCCTGCGGACTTGAGAGCGGAACTGATCTTGCAGAGGTTCATTGAAGATGCGCCGGGGTTCTTCTCGTCATAGCCGTAGCCGGTGATAGAGCCGCCGCCGTGATCCCAGAATACCAGCATATTGCGGTCGGCGGGATAATTCTTGGTGCAATACTTAATAAAAGATGTCAGGTTGTTGGGGTCTGTCATTGCAGATGTGCCGATGTTATCCTCAAGCAGCTTTATTCCGCCGCTCTCAACCTTATATATCTGATTTACAGAGCTGGAGATAACTTTGTTGTTCCAATGATTGCAGCCGCCGGTTTCAACGATCACATTAACCTTGTCGGAAATACTTGCGTTCAGCATCTCCTGCAGATCCTTGGTAGCCATGCCGTGCTTGGATTCAAGATCCGTGCCGCACATGTAAACCATGATGGTAACTGTGTCGTTGCCGTTGCCCACGGGTGTAACGTACTTCGCGCGGGCAAGGGGAGAAACGGACAGGTCAAGCTGTGAGTCGGAAGAAAAGCTTTCTGTCTGATAGGAAGAAGCTGCACCGTCTCCGCTGTAAGAGCCGAGATTGGAGTATGCGCCTCCGAGAAGACTTCCGCCGCAGCTTTTAAGAATAACAATTGCAATGATTGCAACAATGATAAGTGTGAGCAGACTTGCGGGACTCCGCCTCATAACGGGAGCGCCCTGACCGCCTGTGTATGCGGTGCGTCCGCTGCCGCCTTCGCCTCTGCCGCCATTTCCGGCAGGACGGAAACCTGTATCGACCCGACGGCCTTTGCCGACGCCGGCGGTGCCGGAGCCGACTGTTTTCTCTCTGCTGTGAGGTCTTTGATTGTTATCCATATTTAAATCCTCAATTCCATTAGAAATGCTGCATAATATTATACAGTAGAAACGTATTTTGAGCAATTACTTTAATAAAATGAATAATAAAAAATCCCGAAAGCCGTCAGGCCTTCGGGATTAATGTTAAATCATTATGCCATGTCGCGATAGAGGAAGGTTACAACCTGACCGCGAGTGCAGTTCTCATTGGGCTGGAAGTGACTTGCGTCAACACCTTTAGTAACACCGGTCTTTGCGGCCCACATGATTGCTTCGAAGTAGGGGCTGGACTCGTTTACATCAACGAACGGGTTTCTCATGTATACGTTTCTGGAGCCCTCGTAACGCCAGAGGAAGGTAACGAACTGAGCTCTGCTTACGGTTGTGTTGGGCTGGAAGTGACTTGAATCAACGCCCTTTGCAATGCCTTTTTCAGCGGCCCAGAGGATTGCCTTGTAGTAGGGGCTGGAAGAGGAAACATCAACGAAGGGACAGCTTCCTGTCTTGGGCTCGGGACAGCCTGCTGCGCGCCACAGGAAGGTTACAACCTGACCGCGGGTGCAGGAGTCATTGGGACCAAAAGTAGTGGAGTTATAGCCCTTTGCAATGTTCTTTCCGGCTGCCCACTGAACTGCATCGTAGCAGTAGGAACCCTTGTGAACATCGTTGAAGAAACCGGAAGCGGAACCACCGTGAATCTTATTGAGAACAGCGAGGTCGAGGTCAGCGATCATTCTGTGACCCGCTGCAGTGGGGTGGGGGTTAAAACCGCTGTCGTCCAGAGTCAGGTTCTCATACAGAGGAAGGGTGGACTGGGTGTTGATAAGAGGAATGTCTCTTTCTTCAACGTAGTAGTAATTCTTATAAACGGAGGTGAAAGATTCCTTGTAAGCATTCAGATAGTCGTAATACGGCTGAATGACATGCTCAATGGAATTGTCCTCGGGAAGAATGCTCCAACCTTCGGTGGGGTTGTACATACCGTTAGCAATAACGGTTACATCGGGGTTAAGCTCATAGATACGGGCAAGAATTGCAGAGTAGTTGATCTGGTAATCAGAAAGGAACTTAAGAACAGCTCTGTCCCATTCTACCCAGTACTGAACCCAATTCTGGGGATGAGTCAACCATGCGACGAGGTAAGACAATACATTATTAATTACAACGGGAACAGGACCGTATCTGTCAACATAGTCTCTGAGCTTGTAACCGCTGGAGCCGAAGCGACCATCAGCAGCCTGATCATAAATGGTTGCGATAGTGGGGAGCCAGATATCGTCAAAACCGATGTCAAGGATGATGAGGTCAGCGTCCTTAACAGCCTTTATGTAGTCGGGTCTGAGCTTGGCAATCTTAGCCGGGGTAATCTCTCCATCAGAAAGGGTTGCCATTACGCCGTCATTAACAAGATTGTCGCCGGAGTATCCTGCGTCAAGGAGCATACGAAGCTCGCAGGAACGAATGCCGGATGCGCCGTAGGAGTAAAGAGTCTGTGCGCCTGCGTCTTTTGCGACGAGGTCGGGGTAAGAGCCGTCAATGCGGGTTTCCCAGACAACAAGTTTGTTGTACTTCTGGTAGTCGGCCAGACCGTAGCCGGAGCTTGCGGAGTCGCCGAGGCAGGTGATTGTTTTGTACTTGCCGTAGTAACTTGCGCCGTTGTCGGATGCAGCCAGTGCGGTAGTGCAGAAGGTACCTGCTATAAGTACTGCTGCAAGAAGGACGGATACAATTCTTTTCTTCAATTCAAAGCATCCTTTCAGAAATTGTTGTAGATGTTGTGAAGATTTTCAAGTTCAGCAACAACTCTCTGAAGTATAACACCGCCGTCTTCAACAGTCAAGAAGGGAAGGGCTGCTGCGGTGATGGGAATCATAACTACGATTGCAATATTTACAACGCCCTGAACAACGAGAAGAAGTGCGGTGTTGGATGCGTTTATGCCGGTGAGAGCAGTGCTGTAAACAGCGAGCTTGCCGAAATCGCCGGTTGCCTGATAAAGAGCGCCGACAACGGGAACGGTAGAAATGTACTCATCAATGGTGCGTGCGGATGCAACGCCGTCATCTGCATAGTCAAGTGCGGTTGCTGCGAGGTTTCTCTGAAGAGCACCGCTGAATGTTCCGATCATGTTGCTGGGGATAACGAATGCAACGTCCATGAGACCCTGAGCGTAATCTGCGGAGCCTCTGGTCTGGCTGCTTGCAGCATAGCCGAGAACGGTGGGAATGTAGTACCAGGGGGTGGTATCGTAATAGTAGATAGATGAATCGTCAACAACGCTGTCCTGAGTTGCGTTGTAGTCGTTGACAGGCTCAACTACGGGAGCTTCTGCAGGTGCACTTTCATAAGTAGCCTGATCTTCGGAAGAATTCTTGTCAATGGTGGGAACTACGGGGCTGTCAGCGATTTCGGGAACGGCTTCGACAGCTTTGTCCATGATGCTCTCAGCAACATTTTCCACAATATTCCATTTAGCTGCAGCTGCAAAAGCAGCAGTGCTTGCAAAGCAGCAAACCAGAATACCGACGGTGAGCATGATTGCTATAAAACGCTTTGAGTGATTCATTTTTTGCCTCCAATACTTTTCTCTTTATTTTTTTGCTTGCTTACTGACAAAAACGCGCAGAATTTGCCCAGCTTTTGTCAAAGTGTTTGCTATTAGACTTCAAGTTCAACCTTGCGTATTATACTTTATATATAGTAATTGTGACAATTGGTAAAATTGCAGAAGATTTACTGATAATTCAGGTGTTTGTTTGATATAATAAACAAAAAGATTAAATACCAAAAATTACCAGTAAACACGAGCAGGGATATTAATATAATTTTGCATTTTTCAGGGGGCGTTGTCTGCTGAAAGATTGTCTTTTTTTGCACAAAAACTTGTTTTTTTATGGGCAAAGAATATAATAAATTTGGATTTGAAAAAAATATTTGCCAAATAATTATAGGAGGACCTGTATGACAAAGAAGATTATCAGTCTGCTCTTGTGTGCTGTCATGGTTTTCGGCCTTGGCATTACCGCATTTGCAGCAGAGCCGTCTTATAAGACAATAAGCGGCGAGTACAGCTATTGCCCGTCTCTGGGATTTCTTGATCCTGTGACAAATCAGACAAGCACTTTTACTTATAGTGATGAATACTTTACCCACTCCGGCTATGAGTACAATCACGATCTGGCAATTATGTCTATGGTTTTGACTCAGACGGCATTTGCCAGCGCAACCAGCTCAACTGAGGGCTGGGAAACTGCCAACTCCAACTTCAATGACCTTGTGACCAAGTGCGGCTTTTCCAAGCTTGATGCAAACAAGGATGCGGTGAGCCATCCCGGCGGTGAAACAATCGGTGCATGCGCCGCGTCCAAGAAAATTGTTGACGATGGCCAGAAGTACACCCTCATCGCCCTCGGCATCCGCGGTCATAACTACGGCGGAG
>JAZLGD010000221.1:0-13115 GCA_045616105.1 Oscillospiraceae bacterium
TCCGCATATCTGTTTTCGATATGCTTCAGCTTTTCAAGCATTTTATCGCTCCAAAATTTTAGTTAACTTATATAATAGCATAACTCGGAAAATATGTTAATACCGCGGAGGAAATTTTCTCCGCGGTATTTCATCAGTTAACGAGGCTCTTCGCCCATTTTCTGCTCTTTACGAGTACAATTCCGATTATACATTTTATCAGTTCAAGAGATTGAACGATTATGAAGACCTGAAGTATGGGCAGCGCAGTTCTGTGCGTTACGAGCATTGCAACGGGAATAGATATCGCCCAGACAAAGGCGCTGTCAAATATGAATGTAATAAGAGTTTTACCGCCCGAACGCAGGGTGAAGTAGCATGCGTTTGTAAAGGCATTGACGGGCATCATTATTGCCGACACTATGAGCAGACTGCAGGCGACAGCCTTTACATTGTCGCTTGTATTGTACACCTGCGGTATGAGCGGAGCTACAACAATCATAATAATGCCTACGACGGTGCACATGACAATGGAAAATGCAATAAGCTTTCGGTCCTCATCCACTGCTCTTTCCACCTCGCCTGCGCCAAGGAGCTGGCCAATCATAATGGAAACGGTTGTACCCATAGCAAGTGCCGCGCAGAGGAAGAGATTTGATACTGTCGTTGCGATGTTGACGGCAGAAACGATTTCAATGCCACGGAGCGAATAGCACTGGTTCAGCATTGCCATACCTGCCGACCACAGCACCTCGTTTATGAGAAGCGGTGTTCCGGTTACGGCTATTCGCTTTATGAGCTCGGGAGGCGCTATGATCGTGGAATATGCGCCCCTGATAAATTTATTCTTATCCTTATGTCTGTGCGTCCACCATACTATGATGAAGCACTCGACACAGCGCGCCATAACAGTTGCGATTGCCGCACCTTTTACGCCGAGGGCAGGAGCACCGAATTTACCGAAGATGAGAATATAGTTAAAGCCCAAGTTTACCAGAACGGATACAATACTTGCGCGCATGGGGACTTTTGTTTCGCCTGTTTCGCGCAGGGTGCTTGCATATACCTGAACTGCGGCAAACAGCGGAATCTGAAGCATCATGACTCCGAGGTATTCCTTTGCATAGCCCAGTGTTGCGGCAAGATCAAGGTTCTCTTCGCCTTCGTGCAAAAACGCCATTATTAGCTTATCGCCGAGGAAGATGAACACAAGAGCAAATATAAGGCTGCTTATTATGGCGATATACCACTTAACGCGAAATGTATTGCGAACGCCCTCGTCATCGCCCCTGCCATAGTACTGAGCAGTGAATATTCCCGCACCTGCAAGTCCGCCGAATATGCAGAGCACGAACACGAATATGAGCTGATTGACGATTGCAACGCCCGACATCTGCTCCGTGCCTACAAGGCCAACCATGACATTATCTAAAAGCGAAACGAAGTTTGTTATTATGTTTTGGACAAGGACAGGAATCATTACCGCAAAGAGTCTGCGGTAAAATATTCTGTCACCAACGAATTTTTTAAGCATATATATTCTCCGACGCTATGGTGATTTATTTATTATATCAAGCATTTTTGTAATTGCAAGAATATAAATCGGCGCATATTCAACTCTAAGAGGATGATACAGGCCGTGGGTTCTTATCGTATGGGGTGAGCGCGAGAGGGGATTGGGTATCCCCTCTCGCTTAATTTGAGCGTAGCGGATTTTGTCTGCCAATAAAAAAACCACCTTTCGGTGGTTTTTTATTGGTACGCCCGATGCGATTCGAACGCACGCAGCGCCTTCGGCACTTCGTGACGCTTTTTATCCCCACTCGCTCGCCGATGCAGGCATCGGCAACCGCTCGGGGATGATACAGGCCGTGCATTCTTATCGCATGGGGTGAGGGGGAGAGGGGATTGGGTATCCCCTCTCGCTTAATTTGAGCGTGGCGGATTTTGTCTGCCAATAAAAAAACCACCTTTCGGTGGTTTTTTTATTGGTACGCCCGATGCGATTCGAACGCACGGCCTACAGAGTCGGAGTCTGTCACTCTATCCAGCTGAGCTACGGGCGCATATCGCCCCGACATTATAACAAATGTGCGGGGCAAAGTAAATGCTTAAATGAGTATACCACTTAAATGGTCAATTTCGTGCTGAATTATCTGCGCGGTGAAGTCCGTATACATCCCACGCTGCTTTTTCATGTTCAGATCACGGTATTCAACGGCAACGCTCTTATAACGCTTCGCCGTTCTCTCGCCGCTCAGGGAAAGGCAGCCCTCGCTTGCTTCGTAGCTTTCCTTTGAGTGACCGACGATCACAGGATTTAACATTACAACAATGCCGTTATCTGTTGCAACGGCAATTATATTTTTCAGCACGCCTATCATATTTGCAGCCATGCCCACGCATCGGCTTGAATTTGCCCTCAGGGTATCGGCAAGATCAATGGCTGTTTGAATGTCCTCCTTCCCCGCCGCTTCCGACTTGCGGCTGAGCAAAAGGACATCACGGCATATGGGTCTTACCATCAGAACTCGATTACTTCGGGTGCAGCGGTGAAGGAGCTGAATGTTGCAACGCCGGATTTGAAGTAGAGAACTACGCAGTTGCCGTCACCGGGTGTATACATTGCGCGGAGGCTGGGATAGTCATTGAGCATATGCTCTGCGGCCTCAACACTGTCGTCTGCGTACATTTCGCCGCATACGCGAAGCCATACGCCGTCCTTGAATGCACAAAGCTCAACCTTGGGATTTGCCATGATCTGCTTGAAAATGTCCTTCTTCTTACCGGTCTGAATGCCCAGATTGCCGTTATAAAGGTCGATTGTACCAAAGGGGCGTACTCTGGGCTGGTCGCCGTCAACGGTGGCGATAAAATAGGTTTCTGCGCTCTTGATAAAGTCATAGATTTTCTGCATAATGTTTTCCTCCTGAATATTTTAAATTTTAATGTATTTCGCTTACATTGCCCACATTAACATCGAACGTCAGCTCAAATGCTCGGTGCCACGGGAATCGGTAGTTGCTGAGTTCAACGCCGCCCCAACCCGCTTCGGTATAAGGCTCGAGGGATGTTATCATATTACTGCTGTAAAGATTTTTAATGAGCTTCGGTGTGAGCTTGTCCAGACGGGCAACTGCATAGCTCAGCATATCAGCCTCGCTAATCTCGGGATTGCAGAAATTGTCCGGGTTGCCGCCTGCTTTTATCACATAATCTGTTGTTTCGGCACGGACTACTGTGCGGTAGCACAGATCCTTTATGAGCACATCCGCCATGCAGCGTTCAAAGCCGCGCTGAGTAGTTTCCGTTTCATCGCCGTTTTGGAGCAGCGCATAACGCGAAACACCGTGGCTCACGGCAACACCCGTAAGGTTTGCAAGGTCAAGGGTGCCTGCATAGGAAATGAGCCTGCCGAGCTCAACATTCTTAATAAGTTTGTTTCTTAGTTCATCTCCGTAAGCCCCGTTGGATGCGTCCATCAGCACAACAGATTTATTCTCGTTAAATGCTTCGTCTATCGCAGAGAAAAAGCTCTTGAGATATGCGTTCTTCTGAGTTTCGTCCGCAGGAGTTGTGAGTACGATGAAGCAAAGCCCGGCATCATCAGCACTTCTTAGATTAAAGTACTTAAAATGCTCTTCAACGACCTCATTCAGAGGACGGAAGTCATATGCCGAGGACGGGAGGTTCTCGTTGCCGCCGAAGTACTGAACATCGGCTTCAGTCCCCTGCCAGCCCGTTTCATCAAGATAGAGCTTTGCAAGGGCCTTATAGCCCATATCGTCAACGCCCGAAATAAGGGCATCGTTTTCCCTCAGGCAGCTTTCAAAATACTTGATTTCGTTTTTCTGGATACAGTTTTCCTCGGAGGAGTCGTCAATTCCCATGAGCACGCTGAAAACATCGTCATAGCCGCCCAGCATCTTAAGCATTTCGCTGCTAAGCTCCATTTTGCGTTGGCGCGCAAGCAGGTATTCGTTCAGTTTATCTTCGCTGACGCCGTAATCGGCAGGAGTAATTTCTTTTCCGTCCTTGCCTGTACAATAGCCCGCGATTATGGCTCCCGGCTCATTATCTGTTTCTGCGCGCGGCACGCTTGCCCATTCACGGACATTCTTATAATCATCCAAAGTCCACTGTTCATAGTCAACCGTAGGTGCGAGGCGCATGACCGTATCGAGCAGGAAAACGCGATTGTTTTTATCGCTTCCCAAAAGCTCGATGATGCTCTGCATAAGTTCCTTTTCCGTCATCACCGTTCCGTCGGGCAGGCTTACGGGCTCGCTCCCGCTCATGGCACGGGAATTCACAAGACCGCCTGAAAGAAGCTGGTCCATGAAGATTATGTATCTGTCACAGCCTGCGATTTCACAGTCTGAAATCCATTCGTATAGAGCCGCGCGGTCACCGTATTTGGTTCCGTTTGTGTTAAGCGGCTGATAGTTCAGTCGTGTTGCATACGTATCCGCATCGGGCATCAAAAGCTCATAGCCCAGCGATTGGGCAAGATACTCCATACACTCCACGTTGTTAGGCCTATCGTCAAGCGGCACAAGCGCAACCCTTGGTGCGTTTTCCTCCGGATGCTCCTCCTTGACTGTTTCCGTCGGTGTTACGCCGCAGGCCGACAGCATTAAAACTGCCAGCAAAAACGCCGCTATGCGCGTTACTTTTTTCATTGCATTTCCTCAGAAAGCCGCGAATACTTCACAACTTTCTTTTGTCTTATCAGAATTTTCCGCCTCCGCCGCCATGGCTCATGCCGCCGGCACTCATATGTGTCGAGCTTCCTCCGTGGCTGTCTTCACGAACTATCGGAACGGATGAAACATGCCTGTAAAGGAATGTATCGCTCTTATGGGCAAGATTCAGGCTTCCCTGCTTTACATAGTTCGATGCTTTGACCTGATTGTTTACAGACTTAAGATTGTTCTTCATGGTAAGGGTCGGGAACAGCGCGGTTATTGCGCCGATGAACAGGCTCACTATACCACCCATGAAATTAAAGCCGTGCTTTTCGTCAACCTTATTATTCACGTCATAGGGCTTGCCGTTTTCCGCCTGAGTGAGCATACTGTCACAGATATCCGCATACTGCTCAAATGCGTCCGCGTAGTCGCCCACGGAGAGATCGGAAACTATTTCGTTTCCAATATAGCTGATACCGTAATCGGTCACGGCATTTATACCCTGACCGCAGGTTGAAATGTACCAGTCGCGGTCTTCCATGCTTATCATAAGCATAATGCCGCTGCGGGCAGGTCCCTGCCCCCAATCGCTCTGATCGTAATAATCATCGGCATATTCGTAAACGGATTTGCCGTAAGTGGAGTCAGTCGTGAGTACCGTAACATCCACATTGTGCTTTGCGCTCACCTCGTCGAGCTTTTCGATAACTTCCTCAAGCTCGTAATCGTAAAGAAGATTTGCATTATCGACGCATCTCGCCCCGCTCGCGAAGCAAGGTGCGGCAAGGGCAACGCAGAGAAGCACGGCAAATATGAAGGTTAAAAGTCTTTTCTTCATTTTCCCGCCTCCTCACATAAGTCCCATAAGGGCGCCGAAGAGGTAGTACAGCGCACCGCTTCCCACGGTTATGCCTGCAAACCATCTGAAAAATTTTCCTTTATCCATGGGCAGGTCACCGACAAATTTGCCTGTCTGACCGTTCATGGCAAAGGTATATTTTTCGCCTTTCCACGTTGAATTCAGAATCCAAACGGGGTAAAGAGCATATTTTGCCTCACTGCTTTTCAGCTGAATACTGCTGTTTACGGGAGTGAGCGATGCGTAGCCTGCGTTAATGGTTTCGGCAAAGGTTTCTTCCGTGCTTTTCCTTACACGGGCATTGGCGCGCTCCGTGCTTTCTGACGCCGAGACATCGTAACGGTCGGCAAGATAGCCGGAGAGATATGCCGTCTGGAATTCAACCGCCTCGCTGAAGTCGAAGGGCTCTATGGACTCCATAAGCTCATCGTCCATCTTGCTTGAGCCGTCTACGGGAACACGGTTAAAGCTGAGCGTTCCGTCTCGAACAACATTGAAGTGGCTGGTTTCCGTATACTCAAAGTTTCTGTCTCTCCAGACGCGGATAGACGTTGCATCGTATCTGATGCGTGCATCGGCTTCCGTATCGAAAAGCCAGAACGGAACATAAACGCCTTTTATTTCGTCTATATGGTTTTCGCTTTTGAACACCCTGGGAAGCAGTTTTTTGCCCTCAAGATGTTTTCTGAGCGCTGCCTTCGCGGCTTCCTTATCGAGCTTAAACGGAATTATGTAGTCGGGCTTCAGGTCGCCTGAGAAAGCGCCTTTCATTACTACGGGGTTTCCGCAGAACGGGCATGATGCCGCGCCGGTCGTTTCGTCGGCTATTATCTCACCGCCGCATGACTCGCAGACATAGACGCGCATTCCCTCAGTTTCGCCCGGACGCCATTCGTCGCCTGCCTCGCTTTCCCAGTTCAGGTCATCTTCCCTGTCATTCTTCAGCCCCTCATCATATTTCTTGAGGGTTTCCAGATCGAACTCGGTATCGCAATAGGGGCACTTCATTTTCTGCAGGGAGCTGTCGAAAACGATAGCTCCGCCGCAGCACGGGCACTTATATTCAAGCAAAGCTGACATATTATAAGTCCTCCTTGCACACAGAGTTATTACTTAATATCTTTTTCGTCAAAGGGATCGCCGCACTCGGGGCAGAACTTGGGCGGGTTGTGGGGATCCTCGGGCTCCCAGCCGCACTTATCGCAGCGGTATAAGGGTGCGCTTTCGGGCTTCTTTGCGCCGCATTCAGAACAGAACTTGCCCTTGTTTACAGCGCCGCAGGCGCAGGTCCATCCGGCTTCGGGCTTTGCCGCACCGCATTCGGAGCAGAATTTACCCGTGTTCTCAGCACCGCAGGAGCATTTCCATGTACCCGCTGCGCTTACCGCAGGTGCTGCGGTTGCCTGCTGCTGCCCCATTGCGAACAGATTCTGAGCATTATTACCGCCCACGTTCATGGCCATACCCATTCCCATAAAGCCTGCGGTTGCACCGTTTGCATTCGCTGCAGCAGCCTTCATTGCGTCTGCCTGAGCACCGACGAGGGTTGCCGCCGCCATGGTGGGATCGCGCATGATTGCGTTCTTCTGTGCCTGCTTTATAAGCTCCGCATCCTCTTCGGTGAGAGTTATGGGATTCATTGCGATTGATACGACTTCAATGCCGCGAAGCTCGCCCCACTTCTTTGTGAGTGATTCGTTCATCAGCTCGCTCATTTCCTCCGCATGTGCAGGGATCTGATTCGGGCGAAGCTCCATGTCGGAAAGCTTTGCGAACATGGGCTGAAGGGCGCTTATAAACTCGGTCTTGAGCTGATTGTCGATACTGTCGCGGGTGTAGTCCGCTTCAACATTTCCGCAGACATTTGTATAGAACAGCAGGGGGTTTGCCAGCTTGTATGAATAGATGCCGTTGCAGCGAACGGAAACATCAATATCCAGACCGATCTTGGAGTCGACAACGCGGAACGGAACGGGGTTTGCGGTGCCGAACTTATTATCAACGATTTCCTTGGTGTTAAAGTAGTAAATGCGCTGATCCTTGCCTGTATCACCGCCCAGAGTGAAACGCTTGCCGATTACCTTGAAGGTTTCCTTGAGGCTGTCACCGAGCTTGCCTGTGAAAATGCTGGGCTCGGTTGAGGTATCGTATGTAAATTCACCGGGCTCTGCGCACACTTCGACTATCTTACCCTGCTCAACAATAATCATGCACTGTCCGTCGGCAACGGCAATGCCGGAGCCGTTGGAAATAATATTGTCCATTCCCTTATTGGAAGAACCCTTGCGAGTACGCTTCTGGCCTTTTGTTACCAGAACATCTGCGTCCATTGCTTCGCAGTAGAAGAATTCCTTCCACTGGTCCGCTAAAGTGCTGTTAAGAGCTCCCAATCCGGCTTTAATAAGTCCCATTATGTTTTCTCCTTTCGGCGATAAAAAATTTAATTTTTTTAATAATTATATCATAGCTGCATATATAATAACAATCATTTTTAGTAAAACACCGTTTTTATATTTTTCGCTGCATCCGTCAAACGGTCAACAGTCGGGAAGCTCAGTGTATAACATCAGCACAAATTATTTTAAACATTTTTCTTAATTTGTATTGACAAGTCCCTTTGTCATGCTGTATGATTGTTTTGGAAATAACAATTTGCGGGTGCTCCCCTGTCATCTGCAAATGTGGCGTCTGCGCTTGTTGCTTATGCTGCTGTTTTGTATCTATTTTCTCAATGTTCCCTTTTTCTACCCTATTTCCTAAACCTTTTCGTCTTATTATTAATCAAATCATGATACAAACAGCCTGCCTGAAGCGTGGTCGGCTATTTATACTTATGCAATGACTGTACGGACTCCGTACAGTCATTGTTTTTTCTTTGCCGAACGCCCTCGTTTGCGTTTCGTTACGGCGGTAGCCCGAATCTATATTGCAGATTCAGAGTTATTGTTTCACTCTTTTGTTCTGCGCAGCAGTTGTTGTTCGATAGTATAAAACCATGCAAAAGTACGCCGTTAAGAAAAGCACATTTTTATGATGAAAAAATTAATAAAAGCTTAGATTTTTCTAAGAAAAAGTGTTGACAAGGGCGTTTCCGCTTGTTATACTACTAAAGCCGCATTGAATGGGTCGGAAGTTGAGGATCTGCCTCACACCTATAAGAGCGAGACCTGAAGAAAGGATGAAATGTTCATGAAGCATGCTATTATCGTAACCGGCGGTAAGCAGTATCGCGTTGCTGAAGGCGATGTTATTTTCGTTGAGAAGCTCGACGTCGAAGCTGGCGAATCCGTTAAGTTTGATAAGGTTCTGGCAGTCGTTGACGAGGACAATTCCGTATTCGGCACTCCCGTTATCGAAGGCGCAAGCGTTTCCGCAAATGTCGTTAAGAACGGCAAGGGCAAGAAGGTTCGCGTCTACAAGATGAAGCCCAAAAAGGGTTATCGCAGAACTCAGGGCCACAGACAGCCCTATACCAAGGTTCAGATTGAAACCATTAACGCATAATTTTTCCGCAACTGATTTTGACTTATGGAGGTGTAACCTTAATGGCACATAAAAAAGGTATGGGTTCTACCAAGAACGGCCGCGACAGTGAGTCTAAGCGTCTTGGACCTAAGAGAGCAGATGGTCAGTTCGTTCTGGCCGGCAACATCCTTGTCAGACAGCGCGGAACTAAAATCCACCCCGGTACCAACGTTGGTAAGGGTAAGGACGATACCCTGTTCGCCCTCGTTGACGGCACGGTAAAGTTCGAGCGCATGGGCAAGGACCGCAAAAAGGTCTCTGTTTACGAAGAAATCGCTCAGTAAATGAAGATTTTCAATGCCGGACAGTTTAGTCCGGCATTGTTTTTGCCTAAAATTATTTCGAGATTTAAAAGGAGGAGCAAAAATGGCTACATCCTTTGTAGATAAAGCACGAATTACAATCAAAGCCGGTAACGGCGGCAACGGTGCCGTCGCTTTCCACCGCGAAAAGTATGTAGCGGCCGGCGGTCCCGACGGCGGCGACGGCGGCAAAGGCGGCGATATCGTCTTTGTTGTTGATGACAATATGTCCACGCTGATGGATTTCCGCTATAAGCGCAAGTATGTTGCAGGCACAGGCATGGACGGTCAGGGCAAGCGCTGCTCCGGCAGAGACGGCGAGAGCCTTTACATCCGCGTCCCCCGCGGCACGCTCATCCGTGACACTGAGAGCGGCAGCATCATGCACGATATGTCCGACGGTGAAAACTGGATTGCCGCAAAGGGCGGCAAGGGTGGCTGGGGAAACAAGCATTTTGCAACTCCCACCCGTCAGGTTCCCCGCTTTGCAAAGCCCGGTCTTCCCGGAGAGAGCCACGACATCACCCTCGAGCTTAAGCTTTTAGCGGATGTTGGTCTTGTAGGCTTCCCCAATGTCGGCAAGAGCACGCTGCTCTCCGTAGTAAGTAAGGCTCACCCAAAGATTGCAAACTACCACTTCACCACCCTCTTCCCCAACCTTGGTGTTGTTTTCGTCGACGAAGGCAATTCCTTTGTAATGGCGGACATCCCCGGTATCATAGAGGGCGCATCCGAGGGTGCAGGCCTCGGTCACGATTTCCTTCGCCACATCGACAGATGCAGACTTCTCATCCACCTTGTTGATGTGTCCGGCAGCGAGGGCCGCGACCCTGTTGAGGACTTCGACGCAATAAACGCTGAGCTCAGAGAATACAGCCCCGAGCTTGCCGAGCGCAAGATGATTGTTGCGGCAAACAAGTGCGATCTTCTCGGCGATGACAGAGAAAACATTGATAAGCTCAAGGCTCATGTTGAAGCTCTCGGTTATCAGTTCTTTGAAATGAGCGCCGTAACCCACAACGGCACGCGCGAGCTTGTTAAGCTGGCTGCGGCAGAGCTCAAGGAGCTCCCCCCTGTCATCCGCTTTGAGGCAGACTATGTTGCTCCCGAACCTGTTATCGACACATCTGAAAACCTCACAATTGAGCAGTATGATGATGTATGGGTTGTCGAGGGCGGCTGGATTCAGAAGCTTCTCGGCTCGATTAACTTTAACGATACCGAGAGCATGATGTACTTCGACCGCGTGCTTCGCGAGTCCGGCGTTTTTGAGCGCATGGAAGAGATGGGCATCAAGGACGGCGACACCGTAAGCATCTATGACCTTGAATTTGAATACAGAGACTGATTATTAAAAAAAGATACTCGTCTTGCGACGGGTATCTTTTTCTTTATCAGACTTTACTTAAGGCCGTTCTCGTAAGCCTCGATCATTTTCTTGACCATCTGACCGCCAATGGAGCCTGCCTGACGAGAAGTCAGGTCGCCGGTGTAACCCTGCTTGAGGTTTACGCCCATCTCATTGGCTGCTTCCATCTTGAACTTTTCCATTGCCTCGCGTGCTGCGGGAACAACAAGATGATTGCTGGAATTGTTAGACATTTTCTTACATCTCCTTTTTCGTGATTGGGTCTTTTTTGTTTGCCCGCTATTATCTTTTCCAGCCGTCATTTAGATATTCCATGTCGGTTTATGTAATTTTTGCTAATGAATTTTATTTGATATTGCTTTTTGAAGAGCAAGGGTGTATGGTGTATAAGTTCGTTTAAGGAGATGTTATAATGAAGAAAAATTCTTCGGGCTATATTTACATTGTTTTGAGCGCTGTAATTTTCAGCACTATGGAGGTTATGCTAAAGACCGTTAGCGGTGTATTTGCGCCCATGCAAATCACTGTTTTGCGTTTTATGATTGGCGGCATACTGCTCATTCCTTTCGCCCTGCGTTCAGTAAAATCAAAAGGCGCTAAGCTGCGTCGCTCCGACATCGGATTCTTCGCGCTTTCAGGCTTTCTGTGCGTAGCATTCAGCATGGTTCTTTATCAGATGGCAGTAACATACACCAAGGCATCTGCCGTTGCCGTTATCTTCTCCTGCAACCCTGTTTTTGTAACCGTGCTGGCTCATCTCATACTGAAAGAGGATATTAGGCGCAACCAGATCTGGGCGCTGGTGCTCGAGCTTCTTGCCGTTTTGATTATCATCAATCCCTTCAACGCCAAGCTTAGCGCGGCAGGTGTAATTCTCTCCATTTGCGCCGCAATCGCCTTTGCTTTTTACAGCGTTGTGGGCAAAAAGAAATCCGCAGAATTCGGCAGCATCACCGTCACCTGCTTCAGTTTTCTTTTCGGAAGCATTGAGCTTATGGCACTGCTCCTGCTCGGCAAAACCTCTGTCATCGGAAATATCTTCAGCGCAATCGGGCTGAACATATTTGTTGATGTTCCCATTCTTCCCATTATGCCGTCGTGGGCTATACTGCCATTCCTCTATATCTGTATTGTCGTCACGACCGGCGGCTATGTATGCCATATGCTGGCCATGGAAAAAACTTCTGCCCAGACAGCATCGCTTATATTTTTCTTTAAGCCTATACTCGCCCCGATTTTTGCATTGGCTTTCCTGCACGAAGAAATCCCGCTTAACATGATTGTCGGCATCGTTTGCTTCCTCATTGGCTCGGGCATTGCGATAATCCCCGGAATTCTGGAGCAGAAAAAAGCAGTCAAAAGCTGACGGTCTTTTTCATGTTATGGACAAGACCGCCGCATGATGATATAATAGTATCACTAATTTCAAAGAGGTTAATATCATGGAAAACTCATCCGATAACAGCATGCAGGTTCAGCAGATTGCTCGCGATAATTTAAAAGAGCACATCAAGAGATACAATTTATCTAAGGGCAATGATCAGAAGGCGCTTCAGGACGTTCTTGACTACATCGGAAAAACACCGCTCTTCCTCGCTTTTGCAAAGGGCGTTGCAAACGGCAATCCCCAGGTTATCACTCTGACCACAGGCGGTACTGTTTTTGTGCCTATCTTCACTTCATTGGAGGAGTGCGGCAAAATTGCCGAAAATGCGGACATTACTCTTATGAAGGCCTCGGATTATCTCCCAATAATCCTCGAACTTAACCACCACGCCGTTGTCAATCCCTTTGGCGATTATTTTCTCCTTTGGCCAGAGCTCATGCGCGAACACATGCTTCCGTTCATTAAGGAATATGATGCTTTTGCCGCGGAAAACTTTGCCGGCAGCACCATCTGCTGATTTTAACATCGAAAAAACTCAGGAAATATACAATTTTCTGAGTTTTCTTTACATTGTTTAGGTTTTTGACCAAAAACAAAGAACCACCGTGTAAAACACGGCGGCCCTTCGTAAGGTATTGTGAGAAAGATATAAAATATATCTTCTGCCCATATATTAATACACACTTCCATATTTTGCAAGCAGAATTTGGAATATTTTTCAATCAATTGCAAAATTTTCTGCATGTGTTAAGGCGTTGTGTTAAATTTCTTGACAATCGGGCCGTACTATGCTATCATACTTGAGCGGCATCATGCAGAAGTACCCAAGAGGCCGAAGGGGCTCCCCTGCTAAGGGAGTAGGCGTGTAAAAAGCGCGCGAGGGTTCAAATCCCTCCTTCTGCGCCATGAAAAAAGCATCGCGTTCGAGCGATGCTTTTTTCAACGAAATTTGCCCTGCGGGCAAGTGAAATAGCTTCGCTGTGAAATATTTGCTCCGCAAATG
>JAZLGD010000222.1:0-3016 GCA_045616105.1 Oscillospiraceae bacterium
ATGGAGAACACAAGAATCAGAATGAGAAGAATGCTAACAAGCTTTTTCATATATGATTACCTCCACTTGAGATTAAATTTATAAAATTACACATATAGCATACACTAAAACTTTTCAAATTACAACATTAAATTACATTAAATTTCAAAAAGTTTAAATGTCAGCCCTCAACCGGGATATAGAATGTGTCTACGAGCATATCCATAAACTCGTTCTCGTCAATGACGAACATTGCATGATTCTGCTCGCCCATTTCGGAATGACCGGGCACGGTGTAAATCTTTCCGTCAAAATTGAGCTTCGTTGCCTGTCCGGCAAGGTACACAATCTTTGCAGCGTTGAGATTTGTTGTCGTGTTTTCCTGTACTCCGTTATAGAGATCCAGTATGGATTTGGGATCTTCTTTTACACGTTCGAGAGCCTTGTGCACCAGAGCCATGAGCACCTGATTCTGGCGCTGCATACGCTCGTTATTGCCATTAACAGTATAATCTCTGTATTGTATATACTGAATTGCAAGTCTGCCGTTGAGGAATGTCTCTTGTCCCTCGGAAAAGCTCTTGAAGGTTTTGTTGGGTACAACCTTAATTCCGCCGACCGTATTTATCAGATCGCTTATGCCGTTCATGTAAATTGAAGCATATGCGGGGATTTTAAGGTCGTGGAAAATGTTGCTGACTGCCTCTGTTGCCAGCTCACAGCTTCTTTCCGCTCCGTCGCCATAGCTGTACGCCAGCGCAAGCTGTGCCTCTGCTATACCCTTTGAGTTGCCCTCATCGTCCAAAACCTCGAATTTCGTCATCGTATCTCGGGATACAGCCATTAGAGTCAACTTTTCATTCTTAGGATCGAACACTGCCAGAACATTTGCGTCGGACTGCTTGCCGCTGCTGTAATCTGCGGTTTTGCTCTTCTGATAGTTATCTATGCCCATCAGTAGCACAGTGGATATGTTGTTGTTATAGCGATAAAGTTTTCCTTTGTAACGAATTGTGTTTTCGTCCTGAGCTACACCGACATTCATGTTGCTGTCGCCGGTCATTGCATTTCTGCCGATGGTATTGAGAACAAACAGAGTAAGCGCAAGCAAAATTGCTATGCCTACAAGGATACCGACAATCGTGAGCAATATCTTAGTGCCCCTGCTCATTTTGGATTTCTTTGCAGCGTGTTTGCCGCCTTTTCTCTTTTCCTGCTTATCAGCTTTGCGCTTTGTCGGCTTAATTGCTTTAGTTTCTTGCTCAGCCGCTATTGTTTCAGGCTCGATATTTTTATTCTCAATTAGCTCAGCCTCAGCTATTGGCTCATCGGCAGGTTCCTGTTCGATAACTTCAGGCACTGCAATCATGGTGGGGACTTTTATATCAAGCGCTTTTGCCGTGGTTTTCTCTTCTTTAACCTCAGGCTCATTCAGTTCGGGTTTAATCGTTGCATTGACTTGCTGCGCCTCTGGCTCAATTACTTCCGGCTCTGCTTTTTTCACACCTTCACTGTGCTTAAACACACCTTTAACCCTGTCGGTGCTTGCACCGATAACACTTGACTTATCCGCAGCAGAGTATTCTTTCTCCTGCTGAGATTTCTCAACATTTTCGTTATTGATTTTATTTTCAGCCTCTACTGCTATGCTTTCATCTTCTGAGGTATCAATGATATCCTCGCTTTGTTTTACACCATAGCCGTAGCCGTATTTGCCATACCCATAACCGTAACCGTAGCCATAACCATAGCCGTATCTGCCGGAAACACCGCCCTCATATTCGTTCAGAATATATCCGACAATCGGTGTTCCGCTTTCCTGCAGGTTATTCAGGCCATTGATAACACTGTCGCGGCTTGCATAGTCTTGTTTGATGACCATAATCGAGCAATCTGCCTGTGCAGAAAGCTCGGAGGCGTCCGCAAGCATGGAGCAAGGCGGTGTATCGAGTACGATTACGTCATATTTTTCTCTCAGATTCAGCAGAAGCTGCCTGAACTTATCTGAAGCAAGGGCCTCGGAACCGTCATCAGTTGCTTTGCCTGCATAGATTATATCCAATCTGTCCGATACAGCATGGATAATATCAGAGAGCTCTGCTTCCCCGTTGACCCATTCTGTAATGCCTATGCATTGCTCCTGGTTTGTCATTCGGTAGATGGTGGGGCTGCGCAGGTCACAATCTGCTAGAAGCACTTTAGGTTGCTTAGCCGAGAGTGCATTTGCAAGGTTGAAGCTCACGGTCGTCTTGCCCTCACCTGGGATTGCACTGCTGACCAGGAGAATGTGATAGCCATTCTTCTCCATTGTCTTGCTTACACGGGTCGAAACAGAACGGAATGCTTCACGGTAATCTCTGCTGTTAACAGTTTTGAGATTTATTACCTGTTCAGATTCATTGCTGCGCCTCTTACGTTTTATCATCGGAAGCGCACCCAGATACTCAGCACTGCTGACGCGCTGGACATCGTCTCTGCCCATAATCGTCACCTTGAGCATACCGTAAGCAAGGATTGCTGCCGCGGCAAGAACTATGCCTATCAGCGCACCCTTAACCGATGCGCTGAACCAGCCATGGTGGTTGTCCGGAGTCTTCGGAATACCCGTTGCATCAACTATTGTCATCTTTGTGGGGCCGACAACTCTTTCCGCAATTGCAGGGTAATTATCAATTACAGACCATAGAACTCTGTGGCAAAACCGGGGATCGCTTCCCGTAACCTTCAGTTCAAGCAGATTTGCATCCTCAGTCGCCTTCGCGGAGATATCCGGCAGTTCGTTTACTTCCAGATCTTCCATAACCATCTCACTAAGTACACCGCTTGTAAGAATACTCGGGAATGTTTTTGCCATCTGATCTGCTGTCGCAGAGTTATACCCCGGAACACCTGAATATACGGAATTGTCAACCTGAATGGTGAATGTGATTGAAGCTGTGTATCGGGGAGTATATCCAAACCATGAAATACAGCCCGCAACACATCCTGCCAATATCGCAAATACTATGAACAGTATCCAGTGTCTGCGAAATCCTCG
>JAZLGD010000223.1:0-6637 GCA_045616105.1 Oscillospiraceae bacterium
GATATGGCCCATATCGCCGGCCTGGTCGCCGCCGGTGAGCATCCGAATCCCGTGCCCTATGCCGATTTCGTGACGACCACCACCCATAAGACGCTGCGCGGTCCCCGCGGTGCAATTATCCTCTGCAAGGACGAGCTTAAAAAGAAGATAAACAGCGCTGTCTTCCCCGGAACTCAGGGCGGTCCTCTTGAGCATATTATCGCCGGCAAGGCAGTCTGCTTCAAGGAAGCAATGTCCGACGAATTCAAGGCATACCAGACTCAGGTTGTCAAGAACGCCGCAGTACTTGCAGATACCCTCAGCAAGGGCGGAATCCGCATCGTATCCGGCGGCACTGATAACCACCTGATGCTCGCAGATACAATGTCTCTCGGCCGCACCGGCATGGAAGTTCAGGAGCTTCTTGATATGGCACACATCACCGCAAACAAGAATGCAATTCCCTTTGATACCCAGTCCGTCAAGCTGACCAGCGGCATGCGCTTCGGTACTCCCGCAACTACCACCCGCGGCATGGGCGAAAACGAAATGGTTGAAATCGGCAATCTGATTGTTCGCATTATCAACGAAGGCGAAGCAGCAGTACCCGAAGTCAAGCAGCAGGTTATCGACCTCTGCAATCGTTTCCCTCTCTATCCCGGACTTTAAGATAATAAAGATAGTAAAAAATCCACTCTCAGTTGAGAGTGGATTTTTTTATTGTATTAATTAGAGCTCTGCGATAACTTCGCACTCGAGGAGAACGTCCTTGGGCAGACGTGCAACTTCAACACAGCTTCTTGCGGGGTAGGGCTCGGTGAAGTACTGAGCGTAGATGCCGTTGATGGTAGCGAAGTCGTTCATGTTCTTGATGAAAACAGTGGTCTTGACAACCTTGGAAATATCAGAACCTGCAGCTTCGAGAAGTGCAGCAATGTTTTTGAAGACCTGATGTGCCTGAGCCTCGAGACCTTCAACAACTGCGCCGGTTTCGGGAACAAAGCCGCACTGGCCGGAGGTGTATACGAGGTTGCCGACTATCTGTGCCTGAGAGTAGGGGCCGATTGCTGCGGGAGCATTGGGGGTAGAAACAATTTTCATTACTTTATCTCCTTAATCAATAGAAACTTTAAATCCGCTCTTGATGAGCTCGTTGACAACATTCTTGCCGTGCTCTTCGCCGCCGACTTCGCAGGCGATGTGAACATTGGTCTCGTTGGGATTAAGTCCTGCGCTGAGTCTGTCATGCTCTACGGAGAGAATGTTTGCGCCAAGGGAAGCAACGTTGCCGATAAGCTTGCCGAGGCTGCCGGGCTTATCCAGAAGAGTAACAGTGAACTTAAGTCTGCGATGACGGGATACAAGGCCCTGCTCGATGATGGACTGGATAAAGCTTACGTCGATGTTACCGCCGGAAAGCAGGCATACAACCTTCTTGCCCTTAACATCGACCTTGCCCTTGAGAACAGCAGCAACAGGAGTTGCGCCGGAGGGCTCAACAATCTGCTTGCAGCGCTCCATGAGCAGCAGGATTGCTTCGGAAATCTCCATGTCGTTGACGGTAACAACATCGTCAACATAGCGGTTGATGAGTTCAACGGTAATGTCGCCGGGGGATTTAACTGCGATACCGTCTGCAATGGTGGAAACGGATTCGGTGCATATGTAATCCTTTGCCTTGAAAGACTGTGCGATTGCATTTGCGCCCTCTGCCTGAACACCGATTACCTGAATTCTGGGATTGATCTGCTTTACGCATGCTGCAACACCTGCGAGCAGACCGCCGCCGCCTGCGGGGGTAATGATCATATCGACAGTGGGGAGGTCACCGAGAATCTCGAGACCCAGAGTGCCCTGACCGGCAATAACCTCGAGGTCATTGTACGGATGCAGGAAAACAGCGTTTTCGGTTTCGCAGATTTCGCAAGCGGTTTTGTATGCGTCGTCGTAGCAGTCACCGGAAAGAACGACGTTTGCGCCGTAGCCTTCGGTTGCCTGTACCTTTGCGATAGGTGCGCTCTTGGGCATAACGATTGTTGCGGGGATACCGAATTTCTTTGCAGCGCAAGCAACGCCCTGAGCGTGGTTGCCTGCAGAAGAAGCGACAACGGCGTTCAGATCGCCGCGCTCGACAAGGGCAGCAATCTTATTGCTTGCGCCTCTGATTTTAAAAGAGCCGGTTTTCTGACGGTTTTCGCATTTGAGATAAATCTCTCCGCCTGTCATCTTTGAGAAGGTTGCGGAAAGATCGAGCTCCGTGTGATGGAGCGCGTCGCTGAGTCTTTCTGAAGCTAATTCGATTTCTTTGAGTTCGAGATCCATGAAAGTCACCCCTTATTAATATTTGATGCAATATAATTCTACATTATTTTTTTCACAATTTCAAGAGGAAATGTCCATA
This sequence comes from Oscillospiraceae bacterium, assembly GCA_045616105.1. Lineage (GTDB taxonomy): Bacteria > Bacillota > Clostridia > Oscillospirales > Oscillospiraceae > F23-B02. The sequence continues at coordinate 2,381 of JAZLGD010000223.1, forward strand.
TCAGAACAACAAATTTTGAATTTGTCCGTATGATAAGGACAACACGACGTGTAGGCAGAACAACGGCTCTTAATCGGCAGCCGCAAGCCCATTAACATAGCTTCGCATATCGTCACGTGACTTGATGTTCTTAGTTCCGTCTATGATTTTCTTTTGCTTTTCCGCATCAAGGGCGTTGAAATATAGGAATGCGTCCGCGTTCTGCATAAGCGCCATACCAAGACCCAAAGGGATATCGTTGCCGTTTTTATCGTTCATATTAACCTCCATGCTATTTGCACATAAATTCTTATTTCTGCCGATGATAGCATTTACTGAAAGCAAAAAAATATGCGGCATCAAAAATGATGCCGCATTTAAAATTCTTATCCTGCGTAGGGAAGAGACTGGAATACTTCGCTTTCGGGAGCGCCGTTAATGAGCCAGCCGCCCTCTCCGTTATTCTTAGAAAGCTGGAGTTTTCCGCTTGTGCCGTCCTTGGCCTCAACGGAAACGAAGCTTTCAAAGTCCGTGCCGGTGATTCTGACTTCGGATCCGGCTGAGATAGTGCCGCCTTCAGCGAGGGCAAGGTCGGTGTTTGGGACTATGTACTTGTCGGTGCTTATCTTATATGAGCTGCTCTTTACTGCCTTGAATTCACCGTCGGAGTATTCAAACTCTTTTGTGTAGGAGTAAGTTCCGAGTATGTTCGCAACAGTATTCAGATAAATTTTGTTTGCGGCAAAGGAGCTGACATCGCCGTAAGCGCATGCTTCTCCGTCGAAGCTGATGCTCTTTATTGCTTTGCCGTCATATTTAAGACAGTAAACGATATAGTCATCGGATGCCATGTCGCCGCCCACAAAGAGCTCAAAATTGCCGTCGCAGTCGGAATCATGCAGAAGAGCAACGGTGATTTCCTCAAGACCTGTATCAAAATCTGCGCTGCTGCCGCCGGATTTGATATTAACTGAGCCGCCGTTTATGCTGATTTCGTCATTGTTGCTGTCGCCGTTAAGATCAAGCTCGAAAGGAAGATCATTGATAATATCTATGCCGTTGTTGCCGCCGTCGGGGTCGGTAATGCTGACATTGCCGTCTGCATCAAGTGAGAGAAGATTGTTTGTGACGGTGCCGTAAGGCGTTGTGAACTGAACGAGAATGTTAGGAGTGCTTTCGAGGGCTGACTCAACCGTAAATGCACCGCCCTCGCGCAGGTCGCTGCAATAGAAGAGCTGGCTTATAAGCCCGTAGCTGTTGTTGTCGGAGTTGTATTTGACAGAGTATACGCCGACATTGCTTATGCTGCCGCTTGCGGCAATCAGCAAATCTCCATTTGAATAATCGTCGCCGTCATCACCGATCAATACATAATCGTCGGCGGACTTTTCATCAGCGAAGCTGGCGGTGATGCTGCCGGGAGCAACAGTTTTTTTGCTGTTGGGCATATATTCTTCGTTGAGATATTTCTCAATATCGGAGTAGGGAATCTTAAACTCGTGCAGCTTATCCGAAACAACACCCTTGTTTGCGATAATAACAAGTCCGTCATTGCTGAGATACCAGTTGCCGTCTTTGACAAGCTCGGGAATAACACTTGTGAAGCCTTCCTTATATACGCCCTCCTCAGCTGTCGTGGAGATGAGGATGTTTTCGGTGCAGAAGCTCTTTAAAGCATCGATGTCATTAAATACATCTTCGAGCTTGAGCTCTTTGCCGCTTGCCGTGTCAAAGTTGTGCGCAATAACAGTGTCCTTTTCCTCAGTGCCGAGGTATACATAGTCGCGTGTTCTGAAGCATATAATGCTGCTGTCGCCGCGGCTTACGGAAACATCGTGCGTCATTGAGAAGTCGGGGATTTCACCGCTTACACCGCTGGTGTTCTTGGTGTAGCTTGCGCGGTTTGCCTCAGTGTTTTCTGTGAAGCTGTCGATGTAGCCGTCAAGAGCCTTGTTGATCTTGCTGCTTGCCTTCTCGTTGTTGGCAATGCTGACATCGGCCTCGGTAGCGTAAACGCCGAGAGAATCGTTGAAACGGTTAAGATCAACGGATACTTTGCCGCCGCAGTCAACCTTGCCGCCTTCATAGATAATATTGTGATCCTTTGTTACAACGATTTGTACTTTTGCCATATTCGAGAAATCGTCCTCGAAGGATGCCTCGGAAATAATGTTGAAGTTTTCGTCGTAAATGCAGATCATGTAGGGGATAACGGCGCTCTTGCTGCCTTCAGCGGCATCACTGGCAAAATCGAAGTGGTAGACTTCGCCTTTCTTGATCGTGCCGCCATCGGCGGGTGTTGCGGAGTCTGAGCCGTTTTCCGTGCCGCAGGACACAGCGTAGATGTCGTCTGCCTTAACTGTAACGAAAACGCCGCATTCACGTTCGTCATTTCCGTCGCCCTTGTGACCGCAGGCGCAGAGACAGAAAATAAGAGAAAAGACCAGTAAAACTGCCGTAAGTCTTCGCATACTGTTCCTCCTTGTCATTTAAGTAAACAAATTTTCATTCTGAGTATAACATGCAGTGAAGGATAATGCCAGCAAATTGAATAAAGTTAACAAAACTTTAAAAAGCACCGTCTTTGACGGTGCTTTAGTTTATTTTTTACCCAGCTTTGAAAACCATTTAAATGTAAGGGGCCATACTATTCCGGCAAACAGAATAACGACAAAATATCTAATGCCGTGGGCAATGGCATGACCGCCGCAGACTGCAAGCAGGGGAGCTTTCAAGGCGGCTTTGATACCGAGCGTAAGCCCCAGACCGACAGCGACCTTAAGTAGCTGAGCCCACCATACGGCATCGGTAACAAAATTGATTTTAGTTCTGTCAACGTGAAATACAAGCATAAGCCCTATTGCGCAGAACAGAATCATGTATGCGTTCTTTATGCCCTCAGCGTAATTAACCGGGTCAATGTCGGCGGGGAAATTGTAAAGCTCAATGAACAGAACAAATGCAATCGCCGTGAATATGAATAATAAAAACAGCATATATACTTGCTCCGGTCTTTCGTCCATGTCACGGAAAAGAGGGTATACAACAAGCATAAGAAGCAGACCTATTGCGCAAGAAACGCCTACGTCCAGCGGAGTGTGAACACCAACATACATTCTTGAGAATGCAACAACAAGTATCAGAAAGTATAAAACGAACTTAAGCAGCTTGTTCTTTGCGTATGTGGCGGGAGCGCCGAGCGTTGCGAAAGCGTTCTGCGTGTGACCGCTGGGGAATGAATATCCCGTAGCATCAGCCCTTGCGCTTTCAACGATTGTAAAGTTCGGATCCTTGACCCAAGGACGGGGAATCCTGAACCAGAGCTTCAAAAACTGATTGATTATGGTTCCCGCAAAGCCGACAGTCATCATATAGTAGCCTAACTTTTTGCTGACACACCAGAAAACAATGATTGCCGCAGCAATGAAAACCGTCTCGCCGCCCAAATTTGTCACGAGAGCCATAAGCTTGTTAAGAAACGGAGTGCGAATACTCTCAAGAGCATATAGAAGTTCCATAAAGCACCTCTTTGTTACTGATATAATAGGCATTATAACATGAAAATGAGAATAAAAAATGAGCCTGCTTGCAGGCTCTTTGAATATGTATTTTTATGCCTCGTTGATGATACGGTGGATAACCTCGGTGCAGTGCTCCTTTGTGTAGACAACGGGAACGGGGTAGAAGGGGTTGCATTCTGCCAGTGCCCATTCGACCATCTGGGGAATATCCTTCTCCTCGATGTGAGTGAAGCCGCTGGGAATATCCATGCGCTTGTTCATTGCGCGGATTTCCGCAATGAAAGCTTTTGCCTTCTGCTCGTCAGTGCCGGAGGTCATAACGCCGGTGAGCTCAGCCATGTGTGCCAGCTTGCCGTAAACCTTCTCACCGTAGTCCTCGAGAACGATGGGGAGAATAACTGCGTTTGCAAGACCGTGAGGAGTATTGTAAAGACCGCCGAGGGTATGTGCGATTGCGTGGACGTTGCCGACACCTGCACGGGTGAATGCGAAGCCTGCCTTGAAGGATGCGTTCAGCATCTCTTCGCGTGCTTCCATGTCATTGGGGTCATTGTATGCCTTTTCAAGATACTTGAAGATGGCAACGGTTGCTTCCTCTGCAAGACGGATGGTTTCCTTGGTGTTGTAGGTCCAGGAAACATATGCTTCCAGAGCGTGGGTCAGAGCGTCCATACCGGTGGTAGCAGTGGTCTTGGGAGGCAGGTTGCGAGTGGTTTCGGGGTCCATAACTGCGTACTTGGGAACAAGGCACAGATCC
>JAZLGD010000224.1:0-8003 GCA_045616105.1 Oscillospiraceae bacterium
TTGCTTTGCGGAATCTATCAGATGAAGCTCGTCTCTGAGCCATTTTATAACAGAACCGGCATTGAAAGCACTGCCCTCAAGTGCATAGGTTATTTTACCGTTAAGTCCCCATGCAACTCCCGATAAAAGATTGTTTTTTGAAGCGACTCTTTTATCTCCCGTGTTCATCAGAAGGAAACAACCCGTTCCGTAGGTGTTTTTTGCCTGTCCCGGTTCAAAACAGCCCTGACCGAACAGTGCGGCAGGCTGGTCGCCGACAGCTCCGCAAATCGGCACGCCTTCAAGCTCCTCAATACCTATAATTCCCGAAGCAACCGTTCCGTATACCTTACTCGATTCAACAGGTTCGGGAAGCATACACATGGGTACGCCTAATTTTTCGCAAAGGAACTCGTCCCACTGCAATTTATCAACATCAAACAGCATTGTTCTTGAAGCATTTGAATAGTCGGTAACATGAACCTTTCCGCCTGTCAGGTTCCAGATAAGCCATGTTTCAACCGTTCCGAAAAGAAGCTCTCCGTTTTCGGCTCTTTCTCTTGCACCGTCAACATTGTCAAGAATCCATTTAATCTTTGTTCCGGAGAAATAAGCATCAATAAGCAGTCCTGTCTTATCGCGGACGTATGATGCAAGACCTGCTGCTGTAAGTTCATCGCATATTGGCGCAGTTCGCCTGCACTGCCAGACAATCGCGTTATAAACAGGCTCGCCGGTGTTCTTATCCCAGACGATTGTTGTTTCACGCTGATTAGTAATGCCGATGCCGGCAATATCTTCAGCTGAAAGTCCGCTCTTCCTGAAAGCTTCGCTAAGAGAACGGAACTGAGTATCCAGTATGGTCATAGGATCATGCTCAACCCAGCCGGGTTTAGGATATATTTGCTGAAACGGATACTGGGCTACCGCAACAGGTGCACCTTCCGCGTTAAATATAATTGATCGAGAGCTTGTTGTACCCTGATCAAGGGCAACTACATAGCCGTTCATATGTAATCCTCCAGTTTGTTATTGACGAAATGCGTGTTTCGCGCTAAAATTATCGCAAGTTGTGCTCATATAATAACATATAAGGAGTTAAATTTCCATGCCAAGTTTCAGAGATTTTTATTTTGATTCTACCACAGGTGTAAACAACATCCGCGCACGCATCTGCACTCCGGACTGCGAACCCCGTGCACTCATTCAGCTTGTGCACGGAATCGGCGAACACATCGAAAGATATGATGATTTTATGCTCTTCCTCGCCGAAAACGGATTTATTGTTGTAGGCGATGACCACCTCGGTCACGGCAAGAGCATCACCAAAGAAGAAGATATGGGTTATACCGCTAAAAAAGACGGTTGGTGGCACATGGTTGATGACCTTGAAGTTCTCCGTCTTGCAATGAAAGAGCTCTATCCCGGACTGAAGCAGATAGTTTTCGGTCACAGCATGGGCAGCTTCCTTACGCGAACTCACCTCATCCGTTATCCCGGCGGCTTTGACGCAGCAATAATCAGCGGTACCGGCAATCAGGGCAAAGCTCTTGTCAAAGGCGGTCTTACCGTCGGAAATCTTGAAAAGGTACTCCACGGCGGTCATTATTACAGTAAGCTGCTGAACAATCTTGCCTTCGGCAGCTACAACAAGATTTACTCCAATCCCAGAACCGAATATGATTGGCTCACTCGCGACGAGTCTGTTGTTGATAAGTACATAGCCGACCCGCTCTGCGGTTTCATACCCTCCTGCATTCTCTTCAGGGATATGATGATAGGTGTTAACTACATTACGACAAAGAGCAATCTTTCCGATATGAAGAAAGATACTCCAATTTACTTCATGTCCGGTACTATGGATCCTGTCGGCGAGTGCGGCAAGGGCGTAGAGAAAGCATATAATAACTTCAAAAAGGCCAGTATGAAAGATGTAGAAATCAGACTCTATGTTGACGGTCGCCACGAGATGCTCAATGAGCTCAATAAAGACGAAGTTTATAACGACATTCTCAAATGGATTAACAAAAAAATCTGATTTTGCAAGATAAAAAGTCCCGTTCGCTTGAACGGGACTTTTTTATTTCTAATCAGCTTCTCATCTGGCGCTTGCGGAGGAAGTTCATCATTCCTTCTTCCATATCATCAAGCTTCGAGAGCATCTTTGCTGCGCCCTGTGCGGCGCAGGCAGACGGATCATCCATCATAATTACCGGTATTCCGGTGCTCTTCTCAATGACGGTATCCATGCCGTAGATAAGTGCACCGCCGCCGGAAAGAATGATACCGTTGCTTCCGAGATCACCTGTAAGCTCAGGAGGAGTTCTTTCAAGAACTGCATGTACACTTTCAAGAATAAGCTGAGCCGGTTCTTTGAGTGTTTCAACAATCTCTGCGGAAGTTATACGCACCGACTTGGGCAAACCTGTCAGAAGGCAGCGTCCTTTTACTTCCTGTGCATCAACGTCAGGTCTTGGGATAATTCCGCCAATATTGATTTTAAGCTCTTCAGCAGTTTTCTGACCGATAAGCAGGTTATACTTCTTCTTAACGTGTCTGATAATTGCTTCATCGAAGCTTGAGCCTGCTGTTTTTATGGATTCGCACTCAACAACACCGCCCATTGATACAACAGCAACCTCAGTTGTGCCGCCGCCGATATCTATGACCATATGTCCGTCAGCTCTCTTAATGTCTGCGCCTGCGCCTATTGCAGTTGCAACTGCAGTCTCAACAAGATAAACCTTTCTTGCTCCTGCTTCGATTGCTGCGTCTATCATTGCACGTTCTTCAACGCCGGTAATACTGCTGGGCACACACACGAGAAGTCTGGGTTTAAAGAGGCTGAATGAGGTAATGCGGCCGATAAGCTCGCGGAGCATGAGGGCCGCCATATCATAGTCGGAAATAACACCGGCATTTATAGGATGTATGGAAACAACATTTGCAGGAGTGCGTCCAAGTGTTTTATTAGCCTCCTCTCCTATTTTGAGGAGCTTACCTGAAAACTTATCAACTGCAACTACGGTCGGCTCGCGCTGTACAACACTCCTGCCCTGAATACTGACCAGTGTGTTGGATGTGCCCATATCGACTGCTATATCTCTTTCAAATATTACCATGTTATTCTCCAATCTGCCGCGCTGCGGCGATGAATACTATATCAATTCTATCCTAAAACGCAAAGAATCAGTCTCTTTGTCTCGCAAGAGTCACTGCATAAACCTGTTCTGCTCCCGATTTTTTCAGTATTCTTGCGCATTCTGAAAGCGTTGCGCCCGTTGTGACTATATCGTCAACAAGCAAAATCGTCTTCTCTCGTACATCTGCCTTGCTTTGCAGTGAGTATATACCGGTCACATTACTCAGGCGTTCCTTTGCGCTCTTAGTACCGGATTGAGCGTGATTATCTCTGTTTTTCTTTAAAAGCTGAGTTTCGGGAATATTTAGATTATGTGATATTTCCTTCGCCAGGAGCAGAGCCTGATTATATCCGCGTCTGCGCAAACGCTTACTACTCAGCGGAACACATGATATCACATCTATGCCACTACAATCAAGGTTATTTTCAACGCATCCACTCATCAGTTTGCCATATAGCACCGAATATGCCTGTACACCCATGAATTTATACCGCAAAAACGACTCACGCACGACGCCCTCATAGTAAAGCGGCGAAACGCACTTTGGAATAAAGCTGAGCTTTTGACTCGCCTCGTTACCCTTCGTATACGGGAGCTTTGAACTGCATTCGTTACAAATATCGGTTTTGCCCAAAACTTTGCCGCAGAAAACACATTTTTGAGGATATATAAGATCAAGTATGTAATCAAAAATTTTTCCGCTCATTCTTCATTCAGCCTTATTCTTAAAGCACTGTAACGTCTTGATTGCTTATGATTGTCAATCATTTTGTGAGCAATTGCATCATCACCGACCATAATCAAAAGTTCTTTTGCTCTTGTTACCGCAGTATAAAGCACGCCGCGAGTCAGAAGCATCTGCGAGCTTGCACTGAGTGCAAGTATGACAGCGCGGTATTCGCTGCCTTGCGATTTATGCACGGTCATCGCCCACGCATGCTCAATCTCATTTAACATGTCAAAGCCGTATACCGCAACTCTGTCATCAAAGTCAATGTTCAATGTTTCAGTGGTCGGGTCGATGGAAATTATTGTGCCGATGTCTCCGTTGAATATGCCAAGCCCCGATTGTCCGGACGGCATTTTCCAGACAATATCGTAATTATTTCTAATCTGCATAACCCTATCCCCTTCACGGAATACGGTCTCACCGAAAAGCTTTTCCTTTTTATCATCGGAATGCGGATTAAGGGCCGACTGGAGCATTTTATTCAGATAAACGGTGCCTGTCTCCCCTTTTCTTGTGGGTGAAAGCACCTGAATTTGGCTTGAAGGTATGTTCATATTGTCTGGCAGGCGGCGCGCGCACAGTTCAACGATTGTTTCCACCGTCGTCCCGCCCTGCATACGCTTAAGCCGGAAGAAATCTCCCGTATTTGCTTCAAAACTCGGGTGTTCTCCTTTGTTGATCATATGGGCGTTGCGAACAATAACGCTTTCGCCATTCTGCCGGAATATTTCTGTCAGCCGAACTGTTGGCACAATCTCGCTTCTGATTATATCTGAAAACACATTGCCCGGTCCAACGGATGGCAGCTGATCAGCATCACCAACAAGAACAAGCCTACATTCAAGGCGCATTGCACGCAGCAGCGATTTCATAAGACTTATATCGACCATTGAGCACTCATCGAGGATAAGCGCATCGCAATTGAGCGGGTCATCGGCATCCTTACTGAAGATAACGCTTTCTCCATCCTCGGAAAGCTTGGCCTCAAGAAGACGGTGAATAGTAGATGCTTCTCTGCCGGTAAGCTCGGTCATACGCTTTGCTGCTCTTCCGGTTGGCGCAGCAAGGCAGGTATCAAGTCCGATTTCGTCAAACATCTGAAGAATTGCCTTAACAATCGTCGTTTTACCTGTACCAGGTCCGCCCGTTATTACAATCATCTGGTTGTCAAGAGCGAGCTCAAGAGTTTTCTTCTGCATCGGCGCATATGTAATTCCGGCGCTTTTCTCTGCTCTTTTGATTAGGCTGTCAATGTCCAGAGTTTCGGGCATTTTTTTCGCGCTCATCGCTTTTATACGTTTTGCCGTGTAGGTTTCGGCATCATAAAGCTCGGTAAGATAGCAAGCTTCTATCCCCGCTATCTCATCGCAGATTATCTCGCATGATTCGCGCAGAGTTTCAATAGCTTCCTCAACGTTATCAGGCTGAACATTTATAAGCTCAGCCGTTGCTATTACGAGCTTGTTTCTTGGAATAAAACAATGTCCGTTACCGGAATTATGAAGAAGCTCAAATGTAACAGCCGCCGCAACTCGATTTATACTGTCGCCCTCAATACCAAGATCCAAAGCCAAGGCATCAGCCTCAGCAAAGCTTGCGCCTATGTGACTTGTCGCAAGGATATAAGGGTTTTCATTAACAACTTCAAGGGCAGAATCGCCATAGAATTTGTAAAGTCGAAGAGCGAATACCGGTTGGATTTTATATGAGCACAAAAACTCCATGAGCCTTCTTACGCCGGACTGACGCTTAAAGCTTTTGCATATAGCCTTTGCCTTGGATTCACCTATTCCCTTAATCTCAGCTATCTTCTCAGGGTGCATCTCCAACATATCCAAAGACTTATCGCCGAAGCGCTCAACTATAAGCGCCGCCGTTGCCGGACCCACGCCGCGCACAGTTCCGCCTGCCAGATACTCATATATGCTGTCGGCAGAGGTCGGCAGAAGTCTGGAGGAATGCTCAGCCTTGAACTGTCTGCCGTGCTGGGCATGGGTCATCCACGCGCCGTCGGCCATAACCATCTCACCGGGTGCGGCATAAGGAAAGCAGCCGACAACTGTCGTCATCTCTCCGTTATCCTGTTCGAGGCGCAGTACGGCATAGCCGTTTTCATCGTTTCTGTAGATAACCGAGCTTATTATTCCGTTTATCTGAGCAAGTTCATCCATTAATGTTTATTCTCCCGATTCGCTATAGGAAATGAAGTGATAGTCTTTAGAAAATGCAAGGGCTACAAGCCTTGTGTTAGTATCAGGCAATACTGCATTTATTGCAATATCTGCTTTTAGTGTGCCGTTATCACGTAGCCATATAAGACCTTTTAAGATATGTTCGAGTTCATGTGTTTCGCCTCTGATATCGAGCTGTACCGTAAGATTTGCGTTTTCTCCACCCTTAACCGGGGAAAGTACAAGCCCCCGAAGTGTCCAATACAGGGCAATCAGACATAACAGAATTGCAAAACCGACTATGTAGTTAACAAGCATAATAAAGCCTCCCATTGCATAATATGGGGCTTAATCAAAACTTGTTAAAGCAGTTTTTTAAGAAACTGACCGGTATAGCTTTTTTTACATGCGGCGCATTCCTCTGGAGTTCCAGCAAAAACGAGCGTTCCGCCGCCATCGCCGCCCTCAGGGCCGAGGTCAATAATGTGGTCGCAAACCTTTATAACATCAAGGTTATGTTCAATAATTATAAGCGTATTTCCCGCATCGGCGAGCTTCTGAATAATGTGGATAAGCTTATCCACATCATACATATGAAGTCCCGTTGTGGGCTCGTCAAGTACATATACAGTAGAACCTGTGCTGCGCTTTGAGAGCTCAGTTGCAAGCTTTACTCGTTGGGCTTCGCCGCCGGAAAGCGTCGTGCTTGACTGGCCGAGCTTAATATATCCAAGTCCGACATCGCGCAGAGTTTCGAGTCTGCTTCTGATTTTAGGCAGATTGATGAAGAACTCGCAGGCCTCATCAACTGTCATTTCAAGGACTTCGTGTATATTTTTACCCTTATATTTAACTTCAAGCGTTTCCCTGTTGTAACGTCTGCCGCCGCATACATCGCAGGGAACGTAAACATCAGGCAAAAAGTGCATTTCAACCTTCTGAAGTCCGTCGCCTTTGCAGGCTTCGCATCTGCCGCCTTTTACATTGAAGGAGAATCTTCCCGAATCATAGCCGCGCAGCTTAGCATCCTCGGTCGAGGCAAAAAGCTCTCTGATATCGTTGAACAGTCCTGTATACGTAGCGGGGTTTGAACGTGGTGTACGGCCGATCGGACTTTGGTCGATGTTGATAACTTTATCAATGCCGTCAAGACCCGTAACGCCATCGGATTTGCCCGGCTTCGTCTTTGCTCTGTTTTTCTGCTGAGCAATAGTTTTATAAAGAATCTCATTTACAAGAGATGATTTGCCGCTGCCCGACACACCGGTTACACAGGTAACAACACCAATCGGGAAATCAACATCAATTCCCTTAAGGTTATTCTCTTTTGCGCCGTGAACACTGATATACCCTCTATTGGGAGTTCTGCGCTTTGAGGGAACAGCAACCCTACGCTTCCCGGTAAGATACTGACCTGTCAGAGAATCTTCGCAGGCACAGATATCCTCGAGGGTTCCCTCACAGACGATTTCACCGCCGTGAACGCCTGCGCGAGGGCCTATATCTACAATGTGATCAGCCGCTCGGATTGTATCCTCGTCATGCTCAACAACTATAAGTGTGTTGCCTAAATCTCTTAGATTTTTAAGAGTTTTTATAAGCTTTTCATTATCTCTCTGATGAAGACCTATACTTGGCTCATCAAGAATATACAGAACGCCCATTAGCGCCGCACCTATCTGGGTTGCAAGGCGTATGCGCTGGCTTTCGCCGCCGGACAATGTTGCTGCGCCGCGGGAAAGTGTCAGATACTGAAGTCCAACATTCTTTAGGAATCCCAGTCGTGAGCGGATTTCTTTAAGAATTCTGTCGGCAATTATGAGATCTCTTTCGTTGAGCGATAGGCTGTCGATGAATTCTATTACCTCGGAAATGGACATATCGCATACTTCTGCAATATTTTTTCCACCTACGGTAACTGCAAGTGCTTCACGTCTCAGTCTGAGTCCTTTACAGCTTGGGCAACAAACTTCGGACATA
>JAZLGD010000225.1:0-13574 GCA_045616105.1 Oscillospiraceae bacterium
TTTGTCATCAAATAACGTGCATAATATCCGCACTTTGTATACAAAATTGTAAAAAACAATACAAAAGGTCGCAAAAAAGCATTGTTTTGCGTGCAATCTGTTATTCGGTTTTGGTCATTGCTGCAAACTCTGATTCTGTCAGATTGTATAATTGCACAGCCTGCGGCTGTATGCAGCGCTCCTTATGTCCGGCAGCAGAGATAATTATAAGAACATCGCCCCCGAAAGCTTTAACTCTCAGGGGCAGACTATCCTTATATAATTATGTAAGTCGGAAGCGATATATGTATGTAAACTACATATATCAATCGGCTTTGCTAATGCGGGATTTATTGAGCCTTCCGGCAACTATGTTTGCAAGTACGATTTTCAAAACGTCGGGAATGATAAAGGGCAGTACGCAAACACCCAATGCCGCAAAGAACGCAGTTCCCGTAACATGGGAGAACCAGAGCGTGCCCAAAGCATAGCAGGCAATCAGACAGACTATCTGTAGAATGAAATCGGCAACGGAGCGCTCGCTTGTGAGTGACTCGAAAATGCAGAATATTATACCCGAAGCAATGAAGCCGAGAATATAGCCGCCCGTCGGGCCTGCAAGATGTCCAATGCCGCCGGTGAAGCCGGAGAATACGGGCAGACCGACTGCGCCGAGCAGTATGTAAAGTACAATTGCAATAGTGCCCTTCTTGCCGCCTAAATACTTGAGCGCAAAGAAAATTGCAAAGGTCTGCATGGTGAAGGGAACGGTGAAGGGGACGGTGAGCCATGAGCATATAGCCATTACCGCGCTCATAAGAGCAATGTTGGTCAGGTCTTTTACGGTGAGTCTTTTCATGTTAAAGGTACCTCGTGTCTTCCGGGGGAAGATATTCATTAATCTTAATGGGATAATTGTGGGGATGCTTGGTGTATTCCTCAACGGAATCGCGGACAAAATCGACAAATTCCTGCTCGAGCTCCGAGAGCATTCGACCCTTGAGCCAGACAAGGGCGTATTCAATCTGCCGTTCGCTGCCTGTTATTACCTTTGATACGAGCAAATCATTGGGAGTGTATGTGGTCTGGGGGAAAATCGTTATGCCCACATTACGCTCGGTAAGCGCGACTGCGTCAAGATAGTTCGACATTTCGCAGAGAATCTTAGGCTCGGCATCCACTTCGCGGAACCAGCCTCTTATAGCCTCAATGCGGGATTTTCTCGCGGGTATGATGAGCGGCTGATCAACGAGAGCTTTAAGCGGAACGGTATCGCCCGCTTCGCTCGCCAGAGGATGCTCCTTGGATATAAGCGCAACCCAGGGCTCTCTTCCGACTGCAAAACCATGTAGATGCTCGCTGTCGTAAGGGGATGCGATAACCGCAACGTCCAGCGCACCGGCTTTCATGCGTTCAAGAACATCGTCGCTGCTGCCGTTCCAAAGCCTGTACTGCACACGGGGGTACTCTTCTTTGAATCCGTCTATCCAACGGGCGAGGAAGAAGGGAGCACGTCCCTCAACGACTCCGATGTTTATAAAACCCGAAAGCTCATTGTCAAGACTTCGAATCTCCTGCTTAGTCTTTTCAGACATATTCAAAATCTGAACGGCGCGCCTGTATAAAAGTGCACCGGCCTCTGTAAGCTGGAGATATCTTTTTCCGCGGACAATGAGTTGAGTGCCAAGTTCTTCTTCAAGAGCCTTAAGCTGATAGCTCAAGGGAGGCTGACTCATGTTGAGTCTTTCCGCAGCGCGGGTTATGTTCAGTTCTTCGGCAACTACGGTGAAATATTTGAGCGTTCTTAAGTCCATGTTGTCACCCCACAATGTATAACACAAATCATTTTCCAATACAACACGTTTATCATATCAAAAAAATATGATAAATGCAATGGTATATGTATTTTGATTATATATAAAAGAGTGCTAAAATACAATCAGTTAGAGAAACTCAACATTGAACATCTTTTTCCTCTCTCTATTTAATCAAACTCAAAACTGCCGCATGCCATGATGCGGCAGTTTTGGATTTTAAATTTAATACTGCAGCAAATGCGATGATAAAGACAAGTACTGCGCAAGCTCGGTCACAGCGAATCGGGGAACGGTGAAAGCCCGAAACAAGAATGCGCGGGAATAACACTTTGGAGCAGCGATCTGAAAGCTTCGGTTAGTAGGAAAGACGCGGAGTGCGCGTTATAGCACGAGGGCTTAATTGAGCCCATAAAAGTGATTGCACTTGCAATAAATTAGGTGGCACCGCGGATAAAGCAGCTATTCGTCCTATATATAGGATAGCTGCCAAAAAATTCGGAGGTGCATTTTTTTATGTGTTCAATTATGGGATTTACAACCGGAAGTCTTACACCGGAAGCGGCAAAAGAGTATTTTGACCGAACCATTTCCAGAGGCCCTGACAGCTCAAGAATAGTATATTTCGGTAAGAACTGTCTTTGCTTCCATCGTCTTGCCATTATGGGCCTTGATGAAAGCGGCATGCAGCCGTTCAGCCTCGGCGAAGATATGGTAGTGTGCAACGGCGAAATCTACGGCTTCAGACCGATTAAAGAAAAACTCATGGAAAAATATGAATTCAAGAGTGAATCGGACTGCGAAATCATTCTTCCCATGTACAGAGAGTACGGCACGGAAATGTTTGCGATGCTCGATGCTGAGTTTGCGATGATAATTTACGATTCACAGCGCGACAGCCTTGTGGCGGCACGCGACCCCATCGGCATCAGACCACTGTATTACGGTTATCTTGAGGACGAGTCCATAATCTTTGCCAGCGAGGCAAAAAACCTCGTAGGACTTTGCGCTGAAATAATGCCTTTCCCCCCCGGACACTACTATGCCGACGGCGAGTTTGTAAGATATACAGATCTTACAAGCGTTGCGGAGTATTCCGAGGACGACGTGGATGAGGTTTGCGCAAAAATCCGCGAAAAGCTTATTGAAGGCGTTGAAAAGCGTCTGGATGCAGATGCTCCTCTCGGTTTCCTACTTTCCGGCGGTCTCGACTCAAGTCTTGTCTGCGCCATATCCGCGAAGCTGCTGGGCAAGAAAATCAGAACCTTTGCCATAGGTATGGATTTAGACCCCATTGACCTTAAGTATGCACGTGAGGCGGCAGAGTTTATCGGCGCAGAGCATACGGAAGTAATAATGACCCGCGAGCAGGTGCTGGAGTCCCTTGAGGAAGTAATTGCTCTTCTGGGCACTTATGATATAACAACAATCCGCGCAAGCATGGGCATGTATCTGTGCTGCAAGGCGATACACGAGCAGACCGATGTTCGCGTTCTGCTTACAGGCGAAATTTCCGATGAGCTTTTCGGATATAAGTACACGGACTTTGCACCTTCGCCCGCCGCATTTCAGGAGGAAGCTAAAAAGCGCGTTGACGAGCTTCATATGTATGATGTTCTGCGTGCAGACCGCTGTATCTCCGTAAACTCTTTGGAAGCACGTGTGCCTTTCGGCGATCTGGATTTCGTCAAGTATGTAATGAGCATTAAGCCCGAACTCAAGGTCAACAGCTACGGCATGGGCAAATATCTTCTGCGCAAGGCCTTTGCCGAGGACGGCATTCTGCCCGACAGCATTCTGTGGCGTCACAAGGCCGCATTCTCCGATGCGGTAGGTCACTCAATGGTTGACGATCTCAAGGAGTATGCCGAGAGCGTTTACAGCGACGAGGAGTTTGAAGAAGGCTGCAGGAAATATAGCTTTGCAACACCGTTTACCAAGGAAAGCCTTTTGTACAGAGATATATTTGAAAAGCATTACCCCGGTCAGGCGAAGATGGTTAAGGATTTCTGGATGCCCAACCCCGATTGGGTAGGCAGTGAAGTTAAGGACCCCTCCGCACGAGTTTTGTCAAACTACGGCGAGAGCGGTATCTGATGGAGGAGAGAATATGAAGTATGTTTTTGTTACCGGCGGAGTTGTATCCGGACTGGGAAAAGGCATATGCGCCGCAAGTCTTGGCAGACTTTTAAAGCAGCGCGGCCTGAAAGTTAAGAACCAGAAGTTTGATCCGTATCTGAACGTTGACCCCGGCACGATGAGCCCCTTTCAGCATGGTGAAGTTTTCGTAACAGACGACGGTGCGGAAACAGACCTCGACTTAGGCCATTACGAGCGATTTGTTGACGAGAGTCTCAGCGGAAAATCATCCGTTTCCTCCGGCAAGATTTTCTGGAATGTTCTCAATCGCGAGCGTCAGGGTGAATACCTTGGCGGTACGGTGCAGATTATCCCTCATGTTACCGATGAAATAAAGAGCAACATATACGCCATGGAAACGGAGGACATTGATGTTCTCATCTGCGAAATCGGCGGTACCGTAGGCGATATAGAGAGCCAGCCGTTTCTTGAGGCAATACGTCAGGTAGCTGTGGAGCGCGGCAGACAGAACGTGCTTTATATCCATGTTCCGCTCATCGTTCAGATTCCCGGCTCAGGCGAGCTTAAGAGCAAGCCCACTCAGCATTCTGTAAAAGAACTGCTGTCTGACGGCATACAGCCCGACATTCTTGTATGCCGAACCGATGAGCCGATCACCGATGACATACGCCGCAAGATAGCATTGTTCTGCAATGTTGAGCCCGGCTGCGTTATACAGAACATTACCGCGTCAACCCTTTACGAAGCGCCGCTGCTTCTGGAAAAGGAGGGCCTTGCAAACGAGGTCTGCCGCAAGCTGAGCATTGATTGCCCGAAGCCCGACCTGACCGAGTGGACAAACATGGTTGCCCGCATAAAGGGAGCTGAAAAGCATGTCAGAATTGCTCTTGTCGGCAAGTATATTCAGCTTCATGATGCTTACCTGTCAGTTGCTGAAGCACTTTTTCACGCGGGAACGGCAAACGATGCCGTCGTTGATATTAAATGGGTCGATTCGGAAGAGCTTACTGCGGAAAACATTTCCGATGTCGTCGGAGACTGCGACGGAATTCTGGTTCCGGGCGGCTTCGGTGACCGAGGCATTGAAGGCATGATACTTGCTGCAAAGTATGCGCGCGAAAACGATGTTCCGTATTTGGGAATATGCCTCGGAATGCAGATAGCGGTCATTGAGTTTGCACGTAACGTACTGGGCTGGCAGGATGCCAACTCCACGGAGTTCACTCAGGATACCGCACACCCTGTAATTGACCTTATGCCCGAGCAGGTAGGAGTGTCCGCAAAGGGCGGTACCATGCGCCTCGGACGCTATCCCTGCGTGATTAATGAGGACAGCAAAGTTAAAGATCTTTACGGTGAAAGCATAATCAGCGAAAGACATCGTCATAGATATGAATTCAATATGGATTTTCGTGATGATATGGTGTATAATGGTCTGGTACCCGTTGGTTGCTCACCGGACGGCAGTCTTGTCGAGATAGTGGAAAACCCCAAACACAAGTGGTTTGTTGCTGCTCAGTTCCATCCTGAATTCAAGAGCAGACCCAATAAACCCCATCCGCTGTTCTTCGGTTTTGTCAAAGCTGCAGTCGATGATAAGGAGTAAATCATATGAGAAACTACGAAGAGGAATATAAAAACCGGGTTGAGTTTATTAAAAATATCCTCCGGGAAAGCGGGGCAAAAGGCATTGTCTACGGCAATAGCGGCGGTAAGGATTCCGCACTGGTAGGCATTCTCTGCAAAGCAGCATGCGATAATACACTGGGCATTATTATGCCTTGCGCATCAAAGCGCAATTATCTGCAGGATACAGAGGACGCAATGCTTGTCAGCGAAAAATTCGGCATTGAGATACGCACGGCGGATTTAAGCCCTGTAAAGGATGCCATATCCGAGAGTCTTGAAAACGTTACGGATATTACTCATGCCGCTGCCGCAAATATCGCTCCGCGTCTGCGTATGACAGTGCTTTATACCGTTGCCGCCAGCGAAAACAGACTGGTTGCCGGCACGGGAAACCGAAGCGAGGCATATATGGGTTATTTCACAAAGTGGGGCGACGGAGCCTGCGATTTCAATCCTATTGCTGACCTTACGGTTACGGAGATTTTTGAATTTCTGCGATACCTCAATGCGCCTGAGCGCATTATAGAAAAAGCCCCGTCGGCAGGTTTGTTTGACGGACAGACCGACGAAAGTGAAATGGGCGTAAGCTATGCCGCAATCGATAAATATCTTTCCGGCGGAGAGGTTTCGGAGAAAGAAAAAAATATTATCGAAAGTTACCACAGAAAAAGCGAACACAAAAGAAGTGGTATTAAAGCATATTAAGGAGAGATAAAATGGCAAACTGCGCAATTGTTGGAATTAACTGGGGCGACGAAGGTAAAGGAAGAATGGTCGACTTGCTCACAGAGCAATTTGACATAGTCGTACGCTATCAGGGCGGCGGTAACGCCGGACACACCGTTGTAAACGAATACGGTAAATTTGCTCTGCATCTTCTGCCTTCAGGCGTTTTCAGAAAGGATGTTGTAAATATCCTGGGAAATGGCGTAGCGCTGGACTGCGAAAGCCTGTGGAACGAGATCGATGAGCTGCATTCTAAGAACATTTCCGTTACACCGGAAAATCTTAAGATCAGCGACAGAGCATCTCTTCTGCTGCCTTGGCACAGAGAACTCGACTGCCTTGAGGAAAACAGACTCAAGGGCAAGAAGTACGGTTCAACCCGTCAGGGCATAGCCCCCTTCTATTCGGACAAGTACCAGAAGAAGACTCTTATGGCGGGCGAGCTTCTGAACCCCCAGCATCTTGAAGAGCATCTTAAAGATATTCTGGAGTGGAAAAACCTCACCCTCAGTAAGGTTTACGGCGCAGATCCATTTACCCTTGAGCAGGTTATGGACTGGATCAAGGATTTCGGAGAGAAGATCAAGCCCTATATCTGCGATACCGGCGCATTCCTCCGCAACGCACAGAACGAAGGCAAGAACATACTGTTTGAAGCACAGCTCGGCGCACTTCGTGACCTTGACTTCGGCATCTATCCCTACACCACATCCTCAAATACCCTCGCCGCTTATGCACCTGTCGGCTCAGGCCTGCCCAGTGCAAAAATCGACGAGGTTATCGGCGTTGTAAAAGCATATTCAACCTGCGTAGGCGAGGGTCCGTTCACCTGTGAATGGGAAGGTGAAGAGGCCGAAAAGCTTCGCGAAGCAGGTGCTGAATACGGCGCAAAGACCGGCAGACCCCGCAGAGTCGGCCCGATAGACATCGTTGCAACCCGCTACGGTGTTCAGCTTCAGGCTGCAAGCCAGATTGCTCTTACAAAGATGGACGTTCTGAGCTATATGGATAAGATTCCCGTATGCTCCCACTATGTCATGGATGGAAAGCTTACAGACGATTTCCCCCGTCCCGACCTGCTTGATCAGGCTGAGCCTTATGTCGAATACCTCGATGGCTGGGGCTGTGACATTTCCAAGATAAGAACATGGGACGAGCTTCCCGAAAACGCTAAGAAGTATGTAGAATATATCGAGAAGAATATTGGCTGCCGTATAAGCTATGTCTCTGTCGGCCCTGAGAGAGACGCCTGCATCATGCGTTGAAAGGGAGAGTGGATATGAAAGAAGTTTATGAGTCACCTCTGTGCTCAAGATATTCCTCGGATTATATGAAGAAGCTGTTTTCTTCGGACACCCGCTATACAACATGGCGTAAGCTGTGGGCGGTTCTCGCGGAGACTCAGCATGAACTGGGCCTGCCCGTGAGCGCTGAGCAGGTTTCTGAGCTTTGGGCACATATAAATGATATCGACTATGACTGCGTAAGCAAAAGAGAAAAAGAAGTGCGCCACGATGTTATGGCGCATGTATATGCTTACGGAAAAGCCGCACCCGGTGCTGCGGGCATTATACATCTTGGCGCAACAAGCTGCTATGTTACTGACAACGCGGACCTGATCATCTACCGCGATGGCCTTAAATATCTGGAAGGCGAGCTGGCAAAGCTCATGGCACTGCTTGCAGATTTTGCAGAGCGCTATAAGTCCCTGCCCACACTGGGATACACCCACTATCAGCCCGCCCAGCCTGTAACCGTCGGCAAACGCGCATGCCTTTGGCTTCAGGACTTTTACGGCGATTTTGAAGAGCTCCAGACACTTATCAAGGGCATGAAGCTTCTCGGCTGCCGCGGTACAACGGGAACCGAAGCCAGCTTTATGGAGCTGTTCGACGGTGACGGAGAGAAAATTGACGAAATGAACCGTCGTATTGCAGCGAAGTTTGAGTTTACTGAATGCTTCCCCGTTTCCGGACAGACTTACCCGAGAAAAGTGGACAGCCGCATTCTTAACTGTCTGAGCGGAATTGCACAGAGCGCTTACCGCATGGCAAACGACATTCGCCTTCTGCAGCATGACAGACAGATCGAAGAGCCCTTTGAAGAAAAGCAGATAGGCTCTTCCGCAATGGCATATAAGCGCAATCCCATGCGTTGCGAGCGTATTTGCTCTCTTTCCCGATACCTCATGGCGGATACCGCAAATGCCTACATGACGGCAAGCACACAGTGGCTGGAGCGCAGTCTGGACGATTCGGCAAACCGCAGAATTTCCATTCCCGAAGGCTTCCTGTGCGCCGATGCAATACTTCGTCTTGCACAGAATGTTGCGGACGGACTCAGAGTAAATGAGAAAGTCATCGAAAAAACTCTTTCCGAGTATATGCCGTTTATGGCAACCGAAAATATTCTTATGGAAGCTGTAAAGCGCGGCGGCAACCGTCAGGAGCTGCATGAAATTATCCGTGTATGCTCCATGGAAGCTGTTGAACGCATGAAAAACGGTGAGAGTTGCGATTTGCCCAAAAGACTTGCCGATAGCGGCCGCTTCGGCATGACCGAGAGCGATATCAATAACCTGCTCCGCGCTGAGCTGTACGTCGGCAGATGCCCTGAACAGGTCAGCAACTTTGTAGAAATGCTCAAGCCGATAATCGGCGAAGCAAAACCGGTAAAGACTGAGATTTCGGTCTGAGGAGGGTATATGGATAAGATTGTTGTTCTCGATTTTGGCGGTCAGTATAACCAGCTTATTGCCCGCAGAGTGCGCGAGCACCATGTTTATGCCGAAGTCAAAGGCTATAACAGAATAAGCCTTGAAGAAATCAAGGCGGAAAACTATACCGGAATTATTTTCACAGGCGGACCTAACAGCGTCTATGATGAGACTTCTCCCCATTTTGACCCCGCAATTTTAGATGCGGGCATCCCCATCCTCGGCATCTGCTACGGATGCCAGCTTATGGCATGGATGGGCGGCGGAGAGATTTGTTCCGCCGGCAGTATAAGCGAATACGGAAAGACCGAACTTTACGTAAAGAACAGTGTCCTCTTTAAGGATGTTCCCGAAAGCAGCATTTGCTGGATGAGCCATACGGACTATGTTAAAGCTGCCCCCAAGGGATTTGAAATCATAGGCAACACAGATAACTGCCCCTGCGCCGCCATGTGCGACGATGAGAGAAAGCTCTACGGTGTTCAGTTCCATCCCGAGGTTACACATACTGAGTTCGGCGCACAGATTCTGCATAATTTCCTGTTTGAAGTATGTAAGTGCAAGGGCGACTGGAGCATGGACGACTATTGCAAACAGACCGTCACCGCACTCCGCGAAAAGATAGGCGACGGCAAGGTGCTTCTGGCGCTGTCCGGCGGTGTTGACTCCTCCGTTTGTGCCGCTCTTCTTGCAGAGGCGATAGGCAATAAGCTTACCTGCGTTTTCGTTGACCACGGCCTTATGCGTAAGGATGAGGGCGATGAGGTTGAAAGCGCATTCTCAAAATGGGATATTAACTTTATTCGCGTTAACGCTCAGGAGCGTTTCATTAACAAACTCGCAGGCGTTACTGAGCCCGAGAGAAAACGCAAGATAATAGGCGAAGAATTTATCCGCGTTTTTGAAGAAGTGGGTAAAGAAATCGGAGCGGTTGATTACCTTGCACAGGGTACGATTTACCCCGACGTAATCGAATCCGGCCTCGGCGCTTCAGCCACTATAAAGAGCCACCACAATGTTGGCGGCCTGCCCGATTTTGTTGATTTCAGAGAGATAATCGAGCCTCTGGGCTTGCTCTTCAAGGATGAGGTTCGCGAGCTCGGCTCAAAGCTGGGACTTCCCGACTACCTCGTATCGCGTCAGCCTTTCCCCGGTCCGGGTCTTGCAATCCGTATATTGGGAGAGATTACATCGGAAAAGCTTGAAATCCTCAGGGAAGCTGATGCGATTTTCCGCGAGGAAATGGCTCTGTGCGGATGCGATGCAACAACAAGCCAGTATTTCGCAGTGCTCGACAGCAGCAGGAGCGTCGGTGTTATGGGCGATGCAAGAACTTACGGCTATACCGTAATTCTCCGCGCAGTCACAACAGACGACTTCATGACTGCAGACTGGGCGCGTCTGCCGTTTGAGCTCTTGGCTAAGGCAAGCTCACGCATTACCAATGAGGTGCGCTCCGTCACCCGCGTTGCTTACGATGTTACAAGCAAACCGCCTGCGACGGTTGAGTGGGAGTAACACAATATAGAAAAACCGTTCCGAGTTTTCGGAACGGTTTTCTTATGTCAGCAAAGAAGCTGATAGATATAAATCATAACAGGCATGGTAATGATACAGAGCAAAACGCTCATTACGTTTATAGCGCCGGCTCGCCGCGCCTCGACATTGTAGAGCGTGGCCATCTGTGCAACGGCAACGCCTATTGGTGCCGCCGAGCCCAGAACCGTAACTATAAGCACATCGTGGGCGAGAGGGATAAGCGCAGTAATACGGCATGCCCAGATAATGAGTATAACCACCAGAGGGTAGGCAACCAGTCTGAGGAAGCAGATGAGATAGCTGTGTGGGTCGGTGAAGATTGACTTTAAATCAACATCCGCCATGAGCATGCCTATCATCAGCATGCAAATCGGGCCGATTGCTCCGCCCATTGCGCCCACCGTGCTGGCTATTATTGTTGGGAATTTCAGCCTGCAGACGAAGCATATGAGTCCTGCGGATATGGCCAGAAAGTTGGGGTTCAACACAATTTTCTTAATATTAAACTTGAATTCGGTTGTAATCATTCCGGGCAGATGAGCCCATACCATAATTGTCTGTATGGCAACAAAACCGGAGCAGAAAAATACATATTCTCTGGGCAGCATGCTGCTTACCAGAGGAACAATAAGGTTGCCGGCGTTTGTATATACAAGGGATGCTCTGTCTATGCAATCCAGCTTGAAAGCATTGCCGACAGGCTTCGTAATGAAAATATAAACTGCATGCACCAATATAGCCGCAATAAGCGCAATTACAAGCCCCTTGAGCAATTCGGGGGTGTAGTCCAGCTGATATGCAGAGAGAATCATACACGGACAGGCAACATACAGGTTTATTACAGATAAAACCACCGACTGTTCGCTTTTGAGCAGCTTTGCCTTAACAAGGCCAAAGCCCATAAGCACCATCAAAAGCATGACAGCAATTTTTTTCAGAAGCAGAATACTGAGTTCCATATTTCCTCCAGACTACTGCATTCGACGCAATGCAGAAAAAACACTCAAATCAGCAATAATTATGTAGTATATATCACTTCTTTCTTTATATCAATAAAGCGGTAAAGAAATCGTGATTTTCTACAAAAACAATAGCGGAGAAAGCTTTGCTTTCTCCGCTGATGTCAGCATTTGCTGTTTATCTGAGAAGGGGAAGGCTGCCGGACAGCTTGTTGATTTTCTTCTTGTTTCCGACAAGAGCTATGCCCATGTAAATCAAATCATCGTTTGAAGATGTCTGCATCGTGCTCGTGTAATCCTCATAGGTCATACATTCCTGTGCCACATTGGAAAAGTCGATGCAGTCTATTTCACTGTATTCTTCTTCAAAAATGAGATTTCTTATGGACTTGATTTTCTCGCATGATGCCTTCAGAACGGGAACGGGGACCTGAATCAAGCCGAAATGATTGTGCTTATCACTGTCCATCATATCATTGCCCACAATATCGGGTCGTAGCTTTCCCAGAGAAATAGATAAAATCGACGTAATATTTGCCATAACGCCCAAAGGCTGCGCTTCATCAATTATAATTACACATTTTTCACTTTTTGTATCCATCATTTGCCTCCTTGTGATATGCAATATATCGCATTTTGCAACAGTGTACCATATACCATGAAAAAATGCAATATATTGCAAACAAAGACTTGCAGAGTTATAATAGAATTCAAATGAAAGGAAAGTGCCATGCCAATACCTGATAATACTCTTATAGAGAAGCCTTTATCCGCAAAGGAACGGGCAAAAAAGCATATATGTGAATGGATAATTGACGGAACACTGCAGCCGGGGGAAAAGCTCAATGATGCCGAAATCGCCAAAGCTCTGGGCGTAAGTCGTACGCCCGTAAGAGAAGCTTTGCAGATTTTAGAGCAGCAGGGCTTTATCAACATGAGACCCGGCGTTGCCACCTATGTAAGCACGGTCAATCCTGATGATATCAACAAGCTGCTGCCGCCGCTTGCCGTGCTGCAGGCTTTGGCTACGGAAACAACCGCTGTCAATATCAGCCCGGATAAAATCGAAATACTTAAAAGCATCAACCGTGATTTTGAGATTTCAATCAATAACGGTGCTTATTATGATGCACTGAAAATAGATGAAAAGTTTCATGACACTATAATAGAATTCTGCGATAATGCTTATATTGAAAACTCCGTATCAATGCTGCAGGCTCATGTAAGGCGATTCTTCTTTGCCAACACGATTCGCCTATCAAAGACATCGGTTTCAGAGCACGATGCCATCATAGAAAAGCTGGAGCAAAAGGACTCTGCCGGCGCGGGACTTATCGCAAAGCAGAACTGGCTTCGTCCCGTTACCGAATATGAGGAAAACAACAATACTTAATTTAACTTAAGGGCTGGAGGGAAACCTCCGCCCTGTTTTATTTGCCATATAAAGCGCCCTTTGTGCAATCGGAACAGAAAGCAGATTAAGGTTGAAAACAAATGCTATCACGGGTATAATGGTAAAAGATTTTGTGATATATAAATAAATGAAGCAATAAGAAATGGGTGACGATAAATGAAATTCAGAGTGTTTCTTGCGATTCTGGTGTGCAAAGCGCTCAGACTCTTTTCAAGAGCGGTCCATCGCGGTGGTACTGCAATGCCGGGACGATTTGCCCTAAAGATTTGTCCGGATCTTTTGAAGATAATCTCCAAAGAGGTTAAGACCGTTGCAGTTACGGGAACCAACGGCAAGACAACAAGCTCAAGAATGATTGAGCAGGCATTTAAAGAGGCGGGTAAAGATTATTTCGCAAACCGCAGCGGCGCCAATCTGATAAGCGGAATTACAACCGAGTTTGTTATGAACAGCACGGCATTCGGAAAGCCGAAAAAAGCTTATGCCGTTATCGAGTGTGATGAGGCAGCGGCAAGAACGGTTTTCGGACACATTAAGCCTCAGGTTATAGTTGTCACTAATGTTTTCCGTGATCAGTTGGACAGATACGGAGAGATAACCAATACGGTAAACAGCATCAGAGAGGGCATACTCGGCGCACCCGATGCAGTCTTGTGCCTTAACGCGGACTGCTCCCTTACATCATCCCTTGCAGGCAG
>JAZLGD010000226.1:0-6488 GCA_045616105.1 Oscillospiraceae bacterium
CCGCACCATTGATGAGGCGAGAAAGTTCGTCGCCGCATGGTGCGAAAGCAAAGAAAAAGCAGGTGTTTGATTAACACCTGCTTTTTTATGTTTTTTATCAGTCCTTAGCTTTTGAAAGATCCTCAAAGCTTGTGTAGTTGAAGCCGTCCTTGGTGAAAAGGCCTGCAAAGTCGTAATTCTTGTACTTTCCGACAAACTCGGTCTTTGCATCGGCAACCCACTTCTCGTACTGCTCGTTGAACTTGTCCGTTGCAATGAGGGTGCGCAGTGCAACGGGATAACCGTCTTCACTTGTGGAAAGGTCATCGCCTGTCAGTGGCAGACGCATGATAACGTGGTAGCCGTAGACGGACTTAACGGGATCGGAAACCTGATATTCGTCAAGATCTCTTGCGGTGGAGTCAAATTCTTCAACCATGGTGCCGCTGGTAAAGCAGTAGCCGTCGGGGAAGCTTTCCTTGCCGGTATCCTGGCAGTATTCCGCCTTAAGCTCGTTAAAGCGCTCGAGACGCTTATCATTGTCCTTGATAGCTTTGAGCTCATCAGTAAAGCCCTGAGCCTGTTCCAAAAGCTTGGCCTGCTCGCTCTCGCTGAGCTCGTTGCCATCCTCGTCGGTGGTGAGAAGCAGGATGTGAGCTGCGGTGATGTAGTCATTGTCCTTGGCGTATGCCTGAACATCCTCGTCGGATATATCAGCGCCGCCCTCACCGTACATCTTGTTGATAATATCGGTATAGAGGAAGTTTGATCTTACGATGGTCTTGAAGGTATCGACAGTTGCGTAGGATTCGCTGAGAATCTTTGCAAAATCTTCTTCGGTACCGTCCTCGCCGCAGTAGGTTTCAATATAGTTTTTGATAACCTTGTCGATCTCGTCTTCATCGGCGGTAATGCCCATTTCCTCGGCCTTTGCGAGAATGACATGCTGCTGAACAAGAGCTTTCTTTGCATCCTTGAATATGATGTCGGTGGTTGCGCTGTCAGTGTAGTCGGTTCCGTTGCCGGTGTAGCTGTAATACTGGTCAAGCTGATTTGCGGAGTAGCCAATCCAGTACATATATTCGTCCCAGCTGACCTCAGAGCCGTTAACGGTCATGACGGTGTCGGCATTTTTCTGGCTGCATCCCGTGAGGAAGAAGAGAGTCATCACAGATGCGAGCACCAATGCGGTAATTTTTTTCATTTTTTAGCTCCTTGTAGGGAAAATTCAGATAACGCAATGATTTTATCACTGTTAACAGGGCGAATCAATAAACATTCTGCGTAGTTAACAAAAAGTTTTTTATAAATCCTTGCGTCTCTCGTAGCAGGTAAAGCGGTAGTTAATGTCGTTTTCGCAGAGAGCTTCACCGGCATCGACCATTATCCAGTCGGGGTCCTCGTCAAGATTGGGGAAGAAGGAATCGGACTCGGGACAGAGGTCGATTTTTGTGACGTAAACTCTGTCGAGAGCAGGGAAAAACTGATTGAAAACGCTGGCGCCGCCGATTACAAAGCTGCGCTCATCGCCAACCGCTTCAACTGCTTCTTCAAGACTGTGGACAACTTCCGCGCCCTCAATCTGAATATCTTTTCTGGAAACGACTATGTTGCGGCGGTTTTTGAGAGGCTTGCCGCCGGGGAAATCCTCAAGTGTTTTTCTGCCCACAATGACGGTTGAGCCGTCGGTGAGCTGCTTAAACAGCTTGCGATCTGCTTTTAAAACAACGGGCTGGGTACCTTTTGCACCGATGCCCCAATCGGAATATACTGCGACTATTGCATCCATTGGTTTACCTCAGACAGCAACGGGAATTTTGGTGGTAAATTCGTTAAACTCATATCCCTCAACCTTGAAGGAATCGCGGGTGAACTTGTAGAAATCATCAACGCTGGGGTCAATGATAAATTTGGGTGCCGCCTTGGGCTCGTTTGCGATAATCTCTTCGATTGCGGGGACATGGCGGTCATAAATATGTGCGTCGGCGATTACGTGGACGAACTCGCCGGGCTCAAGACCTGCCACCTGTGCCATCATGCAGGTGAGAACGGAATACTGGACAACGTTCCAGTTGTTTGCGGCCAGCATATCCTGAGAACGCTGGTTCAATATTGCGTTGAGCTTGTTTCCACTGACATTGAAGGTCATGGAGTATGCGCAGGGATAAAGAGCCATTTCGCTCAGATCTGCGTGGTTATAGATGTTGGTTATAATGCGGCGGGAAGCAGGGTTGTGCTTAAGGTCATAGATAACCTTGTCAACCTGATCCATATCGCCCTCGGGATAGTGATGCTTTATACCGAGCTGATAGCCGTATGCCTTGCCGATAGAGCCGTTCTCGTCTGCCCATGCGTCCCAGACGCGGGTGCGCAGATCGTTTACGTTGTTGCTCTTTGCCTGCCATATCCAGAGAAGCTCGTCGATTGCGCTCTTCCAGAAGGTGCGGCGCAGGGTGAGAATGGGGAACTCCTCGGAGAGATCATAGCGGTTTACTATGCCGAATTTCTTGATGGTATGTGCGGGAGTACCGTCCTCCCAGCGGGGACGGACATCCAAATCAGTGTCCCAGATGCCGTTCTGCAGAATATCCTTACAGTTGGCAATGAATATTTCGTCAGCTTTGCTCATTTTAAAAGTCGCCTTTCTAAATAATTATTGAGTTATAGCTAAACACCATTTTACCACATGAACCGTATATTGTGCAACGGCATAATATGCGAAGAGGTGGTGAATTTTGAAATACGAAATCATAGGCGGCGATGAACGCTTTTACTATCTTGCGAAATGCCTTGAAAACGAGGGAAACAAAGTGGTGTGCTTCGGGCTCGAAAAGGCGGAAAACGATATAAAAAAGACCGACGGCATTGAAAATGCCGATTGCTATATCCTGCCGCTTCCTGTTGAAAAAAGCGGCGGCGTTTTAAATGCGCCCTTATCTGAAAACGAGAAGAGCGTGCACGAAATTCTGTTCGATATTCCCGACGGAAGCCTTGTGCTCGGCGGGAAGATAAGCAGTAAGCTGAAAAACAGCTCCGAATGTCGCGGACTGGAGCTTCACGATTATATGCAGCGCCCGAATTTTACGGTTGGCAACGCAGCCCTGACGGCGGAGGCCGCGCTCTGGCTTCTGATGAACGGCTGCGAAACCGCGCTGTACGGAAAATCTGCGCTCGTTATCGGCTATGGCAGAATAGGTCGGATTCTTGCGCAGAGATTAAGAGCAATGAACATGAATGTGGGCATAATGTCGAGAAATCCCGAGGTGAGGGCAATTGCGGGAGCAATCGGATTTAAACCCGTTTCGCCGAGGGAGAATATCTCGGGCTTTGATTTTGTTATCAACACCGCGCCCGGTCCCGTCCTGCCTGTTGGCGCGCTGTCGGCGCTGGATGAGAACGCAATACTTCTTGAGTTGGCATCCGCGCCGGGAGGACTTGACCGCGCCGAAGCCGCGGAATTCGGACTGGATTTTATTGCCGCGCCGGGACTTCCGGGGAAGTATTCCCCGAAGAGTGCTGCGGAGCTCATATTCAATTCGGTAAAGGAAATTTTAAAGGAGAGGGAAAATGAAAAAATGTAGAGTAGGGCTTGCGCTTTGCGGCTCTTACTGTACATACGAAAAGGTTTTCGGCGAGCTGGACGCGCTTGCCGAAAAATATGAAATAGTCCCGATTATCAGCGAAACGGCATCGAAAACCGACAGCCGCTTCGGAGAGGCGGAGGAGTTTGCGTCGCATCTTGAGAAAATGACGGGAAAGAAGCCCGTAAGCTGCATCGTCGATGCCGAGCCTCTCGGCCCAGCAGCACCTATGGACGCACTCATAATCGCGCCGTGCACGGGCAACACTCTCGCAAAGCTTGCCGCGGGTATAACCGACAGCGCAGTAACCATGGCGGCAAAGGCGCACCTGAGAAACGGAAAGCCCGTCGTAATTGCTTTTTCAACAAACGACGGGCTCTCGGGTTCGGCGCCTAACATTGCGGCGCTGCTGAACCGAAAAAACTATTATTTTGTTCCCTTCAGACAGGATGACCCTGTGAAGAAGCCAAACTCTCTGCAGTCGGATTTCTCGCTCATGGGAGAAACCGTGGAAGCCGCCCTTGAGAGCAGACAACTTCAGCCTGTAATTCTCGGCAGTTTATAGGCCGAGGATTAGCCTATTTCATTCCCCAGCTTGCTCAGAACATCCTTAAACCAGTCGGGAAGCTCTGTCTCGATTTCAACGGGCTCGTTTGTGCGGGGATGAATGAATTTGAGACACTTTGCGTGGAGGCACTGCCCCTCGAGTCCCTTTTCGGGTGAAGGTGCGCCGTAAGTGAAGTCGCCGAGCAGCGGATGACCGATGTGGGCCATGTGCACTCTTATCTGGTGAGTGCGCCCTGTTTCAAGGCGGCAGCGCACATGGGTGTATCCGTTGTAGCGGGCGATTACCTCCCAGTGGGTCACGGCGCTGCGGGAGTTTTTATCCGTTACCGCCATGCGCTTGCGGTCGGCGGGATGCCTGCCAATGGGTGCATCGATGGTGCCGCTGTCCTCGCGGAGCCGTCCCTTGACAACCGCCTCGTAAACTCTGGAAAGGCTGCGGTCGGAAAGCTGTGCGGAAAGAGCGAGATGGGAAAAGTCATTTTTCGCGACGATTAAAAGTCCCGATGTGTCCTTGTCGATGCGGTGCACTATTCCCGGGCGCTTTTCACCGCCGATGCCCGACAGAGAATCGCCGCAATGGAACATGAGGGCATTGACTAAGGTGCCGTCGTAATGACCGGGCGCGGGATGCACTACCATACCGCGGGGCTTGTTGACGACGATAACGTCTCTGTCCTCATATACAATGTCAATGGGAATATCCTGCGGCTTAAGCTCAATGTCCTCGGGCTCGGGCAGGCTCACGGCAAACTCATCGCCGGCGGCGCATTTGTAATTCTTCTTTATCTGTTTTCCGTTAAGAAGAACACAGCCGTCGTCAATAAGGCGTTGGGCGGCGCTTCGGGTAAGTCCCTCTATTGAGCGCGCAAGGAGAGCGTCGACTCTGTCGCCGCTCTCCTGTGCTTTTACAGTTATTAATTCGTTTTCAGACATAGATTACTTAAACTCTTCGAGGATTGAGTCGAGAGAGAATTCAGAGGGGTCAAAGCTCGCGCTTTCAGTCTCGATTTCATCAATGTCAGGCTTGGATGCGCTTTCGGGCTCTGCCTTCGGAGAAGCCTGC
Source organism: Oscillospiraceae bacterium (assembly GCA_045616105.1). Classification (GTDB taxonomy): domain Bacteria; phylum Bacillota; class Clostridia; order Oscillospirales; family Oscillospiraceae; genus F23-B02. Next base: position 5,191 of record JAZLGD010000226.1, read on the forward strand.
TTTGCCGCTGCGGACATTTCCTTCTTGGGCTCGGCTTTGACGGAAATGGGTGCAGCTTCGTCCTCGGGAAGCTCGGCGCTCTCAATTGCGCTGACCGCAACTTCGTCTGCCTCTTCCTCGTCTTCGGCGGCTTCCTCTTCTTCAGCTTCTTCGGGCTCCTTATAGCCAAACAGAAGGTAAAGAATGAAGAGCAGGCATGCGAGAACGAGAACGATATCGGCAACGTTAAAGACTGCAAAGTTGATAAACTCCAGCTTGAACATATCGACAACATAACCGTAAATGAAACGGTCGATGCAGTTGCCGATTGCGCCTGCGATTGCAAGAGTGCAGCAAAGAGACGCAAATTTGCTGGGGAACATGCGCCTTGCCATTACGAAAATCAAAGCAAGAACAAATACGATTGCGATGATAACGAATATCCAGCGCGCACTTCCCGCGGAGCTTAAGATGCCGAAAGCAGCTCCGGAGTTGTGAACGTTTACAAGCTTGACAAAGCCTGGGAAAAGAGCTGCCTCGCCTGTATCAAGAACAATATTAATGGTGGTCCAATACTTAACCCACTGGTCCGCAATTAAAACAATTACGGCTATAATAGCATATAGCATTTTATATCATATCCTTTATTTTTCTTTCATCACCGGCTTTATGCCGGTGATGAAAGTTGAATTACTGGATTTTTGCAACGACCTCTGCGCAGCGGGGGCAAAGACCGGTTTCGGGGTCTGCCTTTACAGAGTGCATCCAGCAGCGGGGGCACTTGGTGCCTTCAGCTTCCTTGACGGAAATGCTGAGTCCGGAGTTTGCAGAGCCTGTGCCGGAAACTGCGCCTTCTTCTGCTTCGTCGTCGTGCTTGGTAAGGCACTCGGAAACGATGAGCAGCTCGCTCAGATTCATGTCGCTGATTTTTTCGACAACAGCCTTGCTCTCGCCCTTTGCGCGGAGAGTTACGGAAGCCTCCAGAGGCTTGCCGATACGCTTCTCTGCGCGTGCTGCTTCGAGAACGCCGTTTACGTCGTTACGAACGGAGATGAGAGTATCCCACTTTGCCATTTCCTCCTGACTGAGTGCATACTCGGTGAAGGGCTTGTTCATCTCGTTGAAGATTACGTTGCGGGTGTCGTCCTCTGCTCTGTGGGGCATTGCAAGCCAGATTTCGTCGCAGGTGAATGCGAGGATAGGAGCAAATGCCTTGGTCAGAGTGTCGAGAATGAGGAACAGAGCGGTCTGTGCGCTGCGGCGGGCAAGGCCGTTTTTCTCCTCACAGTAGAGTCTGTCCTTGATGATATCCAGATAGA
>JAZLGD010000227.1:0-6013 GCA_045616105.1 Oscillospiraceae bacterium
CGCTGCCATGAATCTGAAAAAGCTGGCAAATTGGAGTTGGAATAGCTCCGACTTTTTGCATCTTTTTGAGATTTTGCTCCTAAATATGCAAAGAACCCCATCTTTTGTTTAACAAAAAACCGAGTTCTTTGACAATCTGAACACGACTATAGTATAGCCGTGTTTTCGTGTTTTTTCAGAGAAATAGAGAGGAATATAGGAGAAGAATAATATCTTATTTAGCCGCCTATGGGAGATTTTCCAAAACCGGACTCGCTTACTCCGTTGGAGTTTGAGTTCGGTTTTGCCTCATCAAACGTAATGCTGAGAGTCTGCTCTTCGTTTGCGCGGTAGACAATCACCTGAACAGTATCGCCTGCCTTGTACTGGCGGATTGCGGAGTAGAGATCATCATAACCGGCAATGTCGTTATCTCCGACCTTGGTTATGATATCGCCTGCTGATATGCCGCACTTTTCGGCGCAGCTTCCGCTTTCAACATTATACACATATGCGCCCTCGGGAGTATTGTAATACTGGGCATAGGTGGAGTTATATCTCGTGTCAATATTAACGCCCATATAGGCTTTTCCTGAAACATAGCCCTTGGTTATAAGGTCGTTTGCTATGTCGACAGCATCGTTTATGGGAATAGCAAAGCTGATACCCTCAACGCCGTTCTCTCCTGCCTTTGCAGTTACAACGCCGATAACCTCGCCATCGGTATTAAAGACGGGGCCGCCGGAGTTTCCGGAGTTTACAGCCGCATCAAACTGGAACATATTTATTGCGGGGCTGTTGGATGAGGTGGTTATGCTTCTGTCCAATGCACTTATTCTGCCGCTTGTCATGGTGAAATCCAGCTCACCCAGGGGGTTTCCTATTGCATAAACCTCGTCGCCTACAAGGACACTGTCGCTGTCACCGACTCTCACGGGGTTAAGACCTGTTGCGTCAATCTTCAAAACGGCAATATCGTTTTCTTCCTCAACGCCGACTATGGTCGCATCGTAGGAGCTGCCGTCCTTAAACATGACCTTTACTGCCAGATTGGAGGTGTAGGCATCCTCGATGACGTGGTAGTTTGTCATTATATATCCGTCGTCTGTTACGACGAAGCCCGAGCCGGAAACAGCGGATGAGCTGGTCTGGCCGAAGAAGTTTGTATAGGTGACCTCGGTGGTGATACCGACAGTCTGCTCACAGCCGAGCTCGTAAATCTTGTTTGCGGTGCCCTTCGTGTTGCTGACTGTCTTTGTATCACTGCTTGAGGATATGGGCTTTTCGCCGTTTATTATCCCCGTCACATCGTCATCGGACTTCATTTTCCATGCGATGACGCCGCCGAAAAGTCCACCCAGAAGGGAGCATACAAGGCAGAGACAAGCTACTTTCAGGAACTTGGAATCAATGCTCTTGAGGCGTTCTTTCTTTTCTTTGGGCTTTTTTTCAGCCGGGACATAATATCTCGGCATCTCGGTGGTTTCGTTCTGCGGAACAAATCCCGCGTCCTCATAAAGCCTGCTTTCGGGTCTTACATAATGGTATTCGCCATTCTGCATAGTGGTTTCGTTGCTTTCCGGCGAGACGCGTTCGGCTTCTTTCTCAGTCTTTTCCACGACTGTTTCGTCGGTGCTCTGAACGGTTTCTTCATTTTTGATTTCATTATTCTGTTCGTTCATATGAGCCTCCATAGCTTACTGATTTGTTCAAGTGTATATTACCAGTATTTTGTGACAAAGTAATGAACAAAAACCGAACTAAATTTAAACATTTTTCATCATATAAATGCGGTTTGTTCGGGAACTGTTATGATAATTACCGCAAATCAGAAATCGACAAAGGAAAAGGAAGCACCCGAGGGTGCTTCCTTTAAGAGAGGATATGAAAAAGAAGATTATCCGTTGTATTCGATGGATTCTATAAATGCTTCGTTGACAATAGGCTCTTCTATGCTGCCGGTGATATCAACGCCCAGATTATCCTTAAACCACTGAACTGTGTTAGTGCAGTCGGGAGTAATGACTGCGTCAAGCGACATATAATCATTTGTATATGAATCGTTGAACTCGATCCAGATAAAGGGAGGCTCAGCGTCGCCTTCGTTTTCAACATAGCTCGTTCTGACACTGCCGGCTTCAATATCAGGTGCAAGGCCGTTTTTGTAAAGGTCAAATGCCTGCTCCGCAGTAAGGTCGCAGCTGTACCATTCGCCACTTGTAAGGTGATAACTGATTGACGAATTTGCAACGTCGGCGGCGGTGTATTTGCTGAACTGTTCACAGTACGCACTGTGCACAGCTTCGGATTCCATTAATTCAATATACTGCTTAGTCTCGGGGCGGTTCTCCCTGATGTTATAGTAACGCTGTATTACTCTGCCGTTCTTGAGAGTGTACTCAAAGCGGACGTTGTAATAGTCGACAGGGGATTCTCCGAACATTGCGTTTTCTTCTGCTGCAATACCATCCAGATCAGCAACGATGCTTTTATGGAGAGCGATTGCTTCCTTTACGGTTTCGGCATCGCTGATTTTTGTATCCGCATAGATTCCGCTGATTTTGACGCACTTAATATCATCGGCATTGGGAACATATCTGCCCATACCGAACACATCGAAGCGGCAGCCAAGACAAAGGAGAATGCAGACGGCAACAATAACGCCAAAGCCTTTCCAGTTGCCCTTGAATACATGCACGCTCTTTTTCAGGAGCATATCCGCGCCGAAGTAACCCACAGCACCGCCGATTGTCATGGAAACAATCATGCCTATGAAGCTGCCGATGCTGAGTGCTGCGCCATTATAGTTATCGCCGAAAATGAGGAATATCAGAAGTCCGAAGCTGATTGCGGCGCAGATTGCAACGCCGTATTTGAACACAGGCTTGAGCACGGGAATTGCGATTACATCGCCGGTACATTCCATTCTGCGCTTACGGTAGAGAAGCACCGCGCATGCGGTAAGAACGACGCCCACAGCAGCATAGATTGCGATTATTCCCCAACCCTCAAATCCCAGCTGAGGACATACCTTATTCAGCATATCGGAATACACTGCCTCGCCGTTTTTATAGTAGACATTTGTTTTTTCCGTAATATAAAGCGCAGGGCAAAGTAACTTTGTTACCAACACGTTCGCAAAGCCCACACCGTATACAAAAACATTTATGAGCTCGCGGATTACAGTTTCGATTGCTATTGCAAGGAAGTTGAAGATCACATAAAGGACGGGCAATGCTACGATAGAACCGGTCAGCATTGCGATGAAGCATGCCACGCCGTAGAATGCGATGAACTCAAGGGTGTATGTGCCAAGCCATATCAGAACCGCATTTATGCAATCGCCGTTTATATGTCCTGCTGCTGTGAGCAGAGTCAGAGCTGCAACAACTACGTTTATTACGGTCAGGGGCAGAAGTCCAGCGAGAAATGCACTGCCGAAAACCACTTCGCGCTTTACGGGCAGCGCCGCTACCATGCTGTTCTCGCGCTGCTTATACATGAACGAGAACACGCCCGTTGCGGTGATTATAGCGCACGCAAATGCCATTACGACAGTTACCTCACCGGTGACAATGTGCATGCGGCTTACAAAGGCTGGGGCAACATTCTCGGAATATCTGATGCCTGACAAAAACTGAATAGGCATTGCCATAAGCCATACGAAAGCATACAGCGCCCATGCAGGCCAATAGCGTTTGACGATACTGTTAAATACGCCTTTGTTAAAGAACGATGTCTTTGACTTCATAGTCGGCACCTCCCAGTTCATAAATAAATATTTCTTCAAGGCTCAGAGGAACGGCATCAACAAACATAGGCTCCGCTGTTGCGATGCGAGCAAGAATATCATCGCTCTTGCCGTGGACTATAAGGGACTGCAAACGTCCGTTTACATTCTTATGGAGAATGTCCAGTCCTTCGGGAAGCTCCTTGCCGTCAGGCAGAGCAAGCTGAATCTTGACTATATTCTCCTGCAGGTCGCTCAGGCTGTGCTCAATCATAATTTTGCCGTTGTTCATTATACCGACATGATCGCAGACGTCCTCAAGCTCGCGGAGGTTATGTGAGGATACCAGAACGGTGGTTCCGTTTTCAGCCACATCGGACATGATAACGCTCCATATCTGGCGGCGCATAACAGGGTCCAGTCCGTCAACCGGCTCATCAAGAATCATGATGTCGGGACGCATGGAAACGGCAATCCAGAATGCTGCCTGCTTCTGCATGCCCTTACTCAGTCTGCGCATCTGTCTTTTCTGGTCAAGCTCAAACACCTCGCCCAGCTTTTTGAATCGAGCTTCGTCAAACTTGGGATAAATGCTCTTATAATACTGCATTGTTTCCTTTATTGTAGCATTTGCAAAATAGTGGATATCGTCGGGAATGTATGCGATGCGCTCCTTGACTGCGGGGTTTTCAAAAACGGGCTGACCGTCAATTGTTATAGTACCGGAGTCCTGACGGTAAATGCCTGTCAGGTGACGGATAATGGTGCTCTTTCCCGCGCCGTTGGGACCTACCATTCCGTAAACCGCGCCTTTGGGTACGGTAAGAGTCAGGCCGTCCAGCGCACGAAAGCCGTCAAATTCTTTTACGACATCTCTGACTTCAATCATTTGTTTTCTCCTTTCAGACGCTCGATGAGGCTCGTCTTCGTGATTCCGACATAGCCAAGCTCGGTTACTACCTCATCAAATTTACCGAGCAGTTCGTTCTGTCTTGCGGTGTTCGCATCCTCAAGGACGCTTACAAAGCTGCCCTTGCCCGGCACGGAACAGATATAGCCCTCTGTCTCAAGCTCGCGGTAAGCGCGCTGTATTGTGCTTGGGTTTATCGCAAGGTCGGACGCCATATCGCGGACCGAGGGCAGCTTGCTGTCTGCCGGCATTGCCCCCGAAGCGATAAGGCGGCGAAGCCCGTCTTTTATCTGTTCGTAAATTGGTCTGGGATCTCGGAAGTTTATACTTATCATTATTAGTCCCCCAATTGTGTACTAACTGTGTTAACTGTATGATTTGTTATCACACAGTTAATATACACAATCACACAGTGTATGTCAAGCTTTTTAATAAAAAATATCCTCTGCAGCTTTACAGAGGATATTGAGTATCATTTTTTACGACCGCACACAATGCAGTATTTTCCGTCTTCATAGACATGATTTCCGGATTCGATATGCTTTTTCATATTGACGAAGCGTTTAACCTCGGCCTTTGTGAGCTTGCCCTTATAAGTACGGTTTTTATAGTCGCGCAGCACGGTGAGCGCAACAAAAAGGAAGATTACAGCAAACACCGTAAAAATCACAAATGCTGTCCAGAGCACGCCCATTGTCGCCTGAGGGTAAGCCGGTGCGCCGAGAAAAGGTCTGAATCGCACCGCGCAGACTACGGCAACCGCCGTAAGCAGCACGTACAGGAAAAAGTTCGGGAACAGTCTGGGCGGCAGGAGCCCGCAATGAGGGCAGATCTTCATTTCATCGGGTATATGGTTTTTGCAGTTTTCGCATTTTTTCATTACGGCTCTCCAATCTGGGATTAAGTAATACAGATTATAGCATGAAAACACAAAAAAACAAGTTTTATGATATTCGTTGAAATAATGTGCAATTATATGATATTATAGTTAAAAATGGGGTGATTATATGTACGAGCTTATACAGGTTGCAAATAATTCTTATTATGTAAACTGTCCTGCCAAAATCGGCTTATATCTCAATGAGGACAACAGCGTTTATCTCATAGACAGCGGCAATGACAAGGAAGCAGGACGCAAGGTGCGTCAGATACTTGATAAAAACGGCTGGACGCTGAAGGCTATTTTGAATACCCACTCTAACGCCGACCACATCGGCGGAAACAAATATCTGCAGGCTCAGACGGGATGCAAAATATTTGCTCCCGGTATTGAAGCTGCCTTTACCCGCTATCCCATTCTTGAGCCCAGCTTTCTTTACGGCGGATATCCCTGCAAGGATTTAAGGCACAAGTTCCTGATGGCTCAGGAAAGCAGTGTTGAGGATATCTCCTCG
>JAZLGD010000228.1:0-12915 GCA_045616105.1 Oscillospiraceae bacterium
AGATCAGATAAGCTACACAGACTATGTTGCGCTCATCATGAGCTCCGTAACTACAATAATTAATGTCATTTCATATGTTCTTATCGCCTTCGTTGCAATAAGCCTTATCGTTTCAAGCATTATGATAGGAATTATCACCTACATCAGCGTTCTGGAACGCACAAAGGAAATCGGCATACTCCGCGCTATCGGCGCATCGAAGAAGGATATCTCCCGTGTATTCAACGCCGAAACCGTTATTGTAGGTCTGGCAGCAGGATTAATCGGCATACTGACCACGCTTCTGCTGTGTCTGCCCATAAATGCAATAGTGCACAAGCTAACAAACATCTATTCAATAAACGCGGTACTCCCCGTCGGAGCTGCCATAGCGCTTGTTGCAATAAGCATGCTTCTCACTGTCGCCGCAGGACTTATTCCCTCCCGTGTTGCGGCAAACAAAGACCCCGTTGTTGCACTGAGAACCGAATAAAAAAGAAATCCCCGCAGCTCGTATTGAACTGCGGGGATTTTTGATTATGTTTCAATCGGTGTTTCTGTGGGGATTACCGTTTCGGTCGGTATCGGAGTTTCCGTCGCCTCGGGGACTTCTGAAGGCTCGGGAGTCGCTGTGGGCTCAGGTGTCGCAGCAGGTTTTGGTGTCGTCATAGTTCTGGGAGCCGCTGCAGGTTCCGGTGTTGCCGTAGGTTCGGGAGTCGCTGTCGGCTCGGGAGTATCGGTGGGTTCGGGTGCTGATTCACCGAATATGTCGTAATACTGAGCATAACGGGCAAGTATTGCCGCAAGCTGAGCGCGGGTTGCGTTTCCGTTGGGATTGAGTCTGGTCTCGCTTACGCCCTGAATGATGCCGTTGCCCAATGACCACTGCATCGCATCTGCTGCCCAGTCGCCGACCTGATCGGCATCGGCATAGCTCTTGTAGCTCTTGATTTTGGAGCAGTCAAGATTCTTGTAAAGAGCAAAGCAGAAAAGCATCTTTGCCGCCTGAGCTCTGGTAATCTTTATATCGGTACCGAATGTATTGTCCTTAAAGCCTTCGGTAACGCCTGTATCGTAAGCCCATTTGATTGCATCAACACACCATGTCTTGCTGTCAACATCTTTGAACGGGTTATTCAGTCCGGAAGCATCGGGGCTGCCGTCAAGACGGTACAGTACCATTATCATCATGCCGCGGGTCATGGTGGCGTTTGGAGTGAACCCATCTGCGCTTGTGCCCTTAAACAGATTATGCGCAACGCAGTAGTCAAGGCTCTGGTGATACCATGAAGCAGTCGTTACATCCTTGAAGTTTCGGGACGGGCAGGTATTTCTGTCATATCTGCATCCTGCGCCCTCTTCGGGAGCGGAGCCCATCAGCACAGGCGGTTTTTCATATTTCGTTGTATAGTTTGGTCTTAAGAAGCCTGCAACCTCTATGGAATCAAGCTCGATTTCGCGGCAGCTAACATTGCTGTACTTCCAGTTTCCGTTGCCCTGATTACCTCCGATATAGTATATCAGTCTGTTTGCTTCATCGTAATCATAGACAAGTGCAACATGGTTATAGACACCTGCATATTCCGTATGGTCTATGTATATAAGATCCCCGGGTATAGGCTCGAAGTGCGCTGCATCGGTCTTTATTGTGTTCTTGTTTTTGTCAATAAGATCGCTGTCCTTGAAATAATAGACCTTACCGTGGCTGTATTTGCTGAACCAGTTTGCCTGATATGTTACGCCGGTTGCAGCCCAGTCGTTGGCTTTAAACTCGGTTATCGGAGGGAATATCTTTGACCTCGGTGATGAAGCAGGGCTTGCAAGTCCGGCTTCGCTTGCACAATAATTTGTGAAGTAGACACACCAGTCAAAATTGACATCCGGGAAAGCCGAGGCAGTATCGCCTATGTGGGATATTGCTGCATTGATTATCTGCTGTTGCTGTGAGCTTGCGGCATTTGCATCCATTCCGAGAGCGGGAAAAAGCGCAAAGCTCATAACCGCAGCAAGCAGTATGCAGAGTATTCTCTTTTTCATTAATTCATCTCCAAAGTCAGAATTGTTTACATAATAGCTCTATTTTGTATAAAATGCAAGTTTTTTTGCGTGTTTGTATCCGCAAGGAAATATTGCATAAAAAATGTGCAAAAAAATAGTGCAAAATCTATGCAAGTGCTTGTTGACTCATTCGTCAAATTGTGAGAAAATAACTTAATTTTTATTATATGGAGGAATAGTCATGGCTTTTTACTACAATGAACCGTCAAGAACTTTCAGCGAATACCTTCTTATCCCCGGTTATACCGGCGAAGGCTGCACCCCCGCAAATGTAAGTCTCAAAACCCCTCTCGTAAAGTTTAAGAAGGGTGAAGAGTCCGCTATCTACCTCAACACTCCCTTTGCTTCCGCAATCATGCAGTCTGTCTCCAACGACACCATGGCAATCGCACTGGCAAAGGAAGGCGGCATATCTTTTATCTACGGTGCACAGAGCATCGAGAGCGAAGCCGCAATGGTAGCAAGAGTAAAAAGCTATAAGGCCGGTTTTGTAACTTCCGCCTCCAATGTTATGCCCAACCAGACTCTTGAGGATATCCTCGAGCTCAAGGAGCGCAACGGTTTCTCCACCGTCGCAGTTACCGAGGACGGTACCGCAAACGGTAAGCTCCTCGGCATCGTATCAAGCCGTGACTATCGCGTCAGCCGTATGAGCGTTGACACTCCCGTTTCCGAGTTTATGACTCCTCTTGAGAAGCTCGTAACCGCACCCGAGGGCACCTCTCTCAAGGAAGCAAACGACATCATCTGGGATCACAAGCTCAACTCCCTCCCCATCGTTGACAAGGACGGAAATCTCCTCTACTTCGTATTCCGCAAAGACTACTCCGAGCATAAGCTCAACCCCAACGAAATTCTTGACGATCAGAAGCGCTATATCGTCGGCGCAGGCATCAACACCCGTGACTATGAAGAGCGCGTTCCCGCACTCGTAGAGGCCGGCGTTGACGTTTTATGCCTCGACTCCTCCGACGGCTACTCCCACAGACAGAAAAAGGCAATTGACTTCATCCGCTCCAAGTACGGTGACGATGTTAAGGTCGGCGCAGGCAATGTCGTTGACCGCGACGGCTTCCTCTTCCTCGCAGAAGCAGGTGCAGACTTTGTCAAGGTCGGCATCGGCGGCGGGTCTATCTGCATCACCCGCGAAACCAAGGGCATCGGCCGCGGCCAGGCCACCGCGCTTATCGAGGTCTGCGCAGCCCGCGATGAGTACTTCGAGAAGACCGGTGTTTACATCCCCGTCTGCTCTGACGGCGGTCTTGTTCACGACTACCACATGACCCTCGCTCTTGCAATGGGCGCAGACTTCCTCATGATGGGCCGCTACTTCGCTCGCTTTGACGAAAGCCCCACTGAGAAGCTCATGATAAACGGCGTATTCGTAAAGGAATACTGGGGCGAAGGCTCAAACCGCGCTCGCAACTGGCAGCGTTACGACATGGGCGGCTCCAAGAAGCTCAGCTTCGAGGAAGGCGTTGACTCCTATGTCACCTACGCAGGTCCCCTTCACGACAATGTTGAAAAGAGCGTATATAAGATCAAGTCCACCATGTGCAACTGCGGCGTAACAAACCTCGCAGACCTCAAGCGCGATGCAAAGCTCACTCTGGTTTCCAGCGTCAGCATCGTTGAGGGCGGCAGCCACGACGTTATTCTCAAGAATAAGTAATTGAACATATAAAAAAGCAGACTCTTTTGAGCCTGCTTTTTTATTTTAAATAAATTCCCCAACAATTTTATAGGAATTTGCTTGACAAAGTGCAAAGTCTGGCGTATTATGGGTTTAAGGAAATCCCCTAATAATTTTGTAGGAATTGAGGCTGATAACTATGACAAAAATGTCCGCAAACTGTTGCTCCTGTTGTATCTGTCGATGTTGTCGCCGCAAGTCTATGTGAACAAATGTAGCATCTTGACGGCGATGTATTTTGCATCGTCTTTTTTTGCGCTTATTTTAAGTTTTTAAGGAGAAATCACTATGTCTAATATATATAAATCCATCGACCAGCTTATCGGCCACACCCCTATCGTACAGCTTAAAAACATCGAAAAAGAAGAAAAGCTCTACGCAAGGCTTCTCGTAAAGCTTGAAATGTTCAACCCTGCGGGCAGCGCAAAGGATCGCGTTGCAAAGGCTATGCTCGACGATGCCGAGGCAAAGGGACTTATCGGCGACGGCTCCGTTATCATCGAGCCCACCAGCGGAAACACGGGTATCGGACTTGCCGCAGTCGGTGCAGCCAGAGGATACAGAGTTATCATCGTAATGCCCGACAACATGTCCAAAGAACGCCAGCTTCTTATGAAAGCATACGGTGCCGAGCTCGTTCTCACAGAGGGCGCAAAAGGCATGGCGGGCGCTATTGAAAAGGCTGAAGAGCTCAAGGCATCCATCCCCGGAAGCATTATCGCAGGTCAGTTTGAAAACCCCGCAAACCCCGCTGCTCACAGAGTCAGCACCGGTCCTGAAATTTGGGAAGATACCGACGGCAAGGTAGATATTTTTGTCGCAGGTGTCGGTACCGGCGGAACTATAACCGGCACAGGCAGCTATCTTAAGAGCATGAAAAACAGCATTAAGGTCGTCGCAGTTGAGCCCGAAACAAGTCCTCTGCTCAGCAAGGGCTATGCCGGTCCTCACGGACTTCAGGGCATCGGCGCAAACTTTGTTCCCGAAGTTCTTGACACCACCGTATATGATGAGATAATCACCGTTTCCGACGATGACGCATATACCGCAGGACGGAATATTGCCCGCAAAGAAGGTCTGCTCGTTGGCATAAGCTCCGGTGCCGCGCTCCATGCCGCCATTGAGCTTGCAAAGAAAAAGGAAAACGCGGGCAAGACAATTGTTGCTTTGCTCACCGATACCGGCGAGAGATATCTCACAAGTCCCATGTTTAATTAAAACCGACAGGAGAATCAGACGCAATGTTTAAAGACCTACGCGAAACAATAGATGCATATATGGCCCGCGACCCTGCCGCCAGCAGCCGCCTTGAGGTTCTTCTCCTCTACCCCGGTGTTAAGGCGACTATGAGCCACCGCAGAGCACACTGGTGCTACGAACACAACATGAAGCTTCTCGGACGTGCAATCAGTCAGATAAGCCGCCACCGCACGGGTATTGAAATTCACCCCGGCGCAAAAATCGGCAAGCGCCTCGTTATTGACCATGGCATGGGCATCGTCATCGGCGAAACCGCCGAGGTCGGCGATGACTGCCTCATCTACCACGGTGTAACCCTGGGCGGCACCGGCAAGGACAGCGGCAAGCGCCACCCCACGATCGGAAACAATGTGCTTATCGGCACAGGCGCTAAGGTGCTTGGCCCGTTCACCGTAGGCGACAACTGCCGAATTGCAGCAAACTCCGTTGTTCTCACGGAAATTCCCTCAGACAGTACCGCCGTCGGCGTTCCTGCAAGAGTTGTCAAACGTGCGGGACATAAAGTCGATTACGCAGGCGAGGTTGATCAGGTCAGCGTATCCGACCCTGTTGCAGAAGAGCTTGCCGCTATCCGCAAGGCGTTTTGCGACCTCAACACAAATCTGCAGTCGCTCAACAGACAATAACAAAAGACCGGCAGCCACGCCAGCTGCCGGTCTTATTCATATTTGGCATTGCAATTATCCCGATATGATGTTAAGATTCGTTCATAATACTATATTTTGAATTCATATGAAGAAATTCGGAGGTTTCTCGCAATGGATAACCGAGAAAAACTGGGAAGCCGCTTAGGCTTCATTTTGATCAGCGCGGGCTGCGCTATCGGCTGCGGCAACGTATGGAAGTTCCCGTGGCTCACCGGTCAGAACGGCGGCGGCGCATTTGTTCTGGTCTACCTTCTCTGCCTTTTCATACTCGGTCTGCCCGTACTCACTATGGAGTTTGCCATAGGACGCGCATCAAGAGCAAGTATAGTCAGGTCATATCAGAAGCTTGAGAAGCCCGGACAGAAATGGCATATTCACGGTTGGTTTGCCCTGTTCGGAAATCTGGCACTCATGGCATTCTACACTGTCGTTGCAGGCTGGATTTTCTACTACTTCGTAAAGTATCTATCCGGACAGAACGCGGACCTGAGCTTCGGCGGCATGCTCTCCTCCGTTCCCATTAACGTAGGCTTCATGCTTATTGCCGTTGTTCTCGGCTTTTTCGTTCTCTGCTTCAATCTTCAGGGTGGCCTTGAGCGCGTAACCAAGATTATGATGCCCATTCTCTTCGTCCTCATGATCGGACTTGCAATTTACTGCTGCACACTCCCCGGCGCAGGTGAGGGTCTTAAATTCTACCTCGTTCCCGATTTCGGCAAGCTTAACGGCAAGGTTATCGTTGCCGCAATGAATCAGGCGTTCTTCACGCTCGGTCTCGGTGTCGGCTCAATGTCCATCTTCGGCAGTTACATTGACAAGAACCGCAGCCTGTTTGGCGAATCCGTGAACATCATCACTCTCGATACTCTCGTTGCAATCTGCGCAGGTCTTATCATCTTCCCCGCATGCTTTGCAAACGGTCTTGTATCTGAAGACATGGCAGAAGCAGCAGGTCCCGGACTTCTGTTCGTAACCATGAGCAATGTGTTCAACGGCATGGGCTCAATCGGCCGCTGGTGCGGCACCGCATTCTTCCTTTTCATGACCTTCGCCGCATTCTCCACCATTCTTTCCGTATTTGAAAACATTCTCGCATGTGTCCGCGAGCTTACAGGCTGGAACCGTCCCAAGGGCTGCCTTGCCTGCGGCATAGTCGTTGCACTTGCAGGTCTTACCACCGCCTTCGGCTACTGTCTGTGGCCCGACTTCCACCCCTTCAATCCCGGCACGAACGTCCTCGATCTCTGGGACTTCGTTCTTTCCTACAACCTGCTGCCCCTCGGCGCATTCATATTCGCGGTATTCTGCTGCAGCAAAAAGGCATGGGGCTGGGATAACTTTGTCACTGAAGCAAACACCGGCGATGGCTTGAAGATAAAGTCATGGATGAAGCCCGTATTCTCCGTTGTTGTCCCCGCAATCGTAATCTTCCTGTGGGTTTACGGTCTCATCACCTTTGGTTGGAAATAATCTGAAACAATAAAAACGGCCATCCGCTCGGATGGTCGTTTTTTATTCAGTAAATAAATCCTCCGCCGAGGACTCTGTCGCCGTCGTATATGACTGCCGACTGCCCCTTTGCAGGGGCGCGAACTGCTTCATCGCAGATTATCTTGACGCTATCCCCTTCGGGGTAAACTGTGCACGGCGGGTTCTCCCATTTGGTATGGCGGACACGCACCGTTGCCCGGACAGGCTCTTCGGGTCTGTCGCAGAGCCAGTTGAATTCGCGGGCTCTGACCTCGGTTTTGAAAAGCTCCTCCCACAGGGCAAGCTCGATTTGATTGCTTTCCGCATCGATTCCGGATATATAGAGCTTTCTGCCGTCAAAGAGTCCAGCTCTGCGCTGTCCGACCGTATAACGGTGAATACCCTCGTGCTGTCCGATAATATTTCCGTGGAAAACGAAATCCCCCGGAGGTGGAAGCTCGCTGCGCTTTGCAATCCAGCCGATATAGTCCTTATCGGGGATAAAGCAAATCTCCATGCTGTCGGGCTTATGCGCAACGGGAAGCTCAAATTCCGCCGCCATTTCGCGAATCTCTGTTTTTTCATATTCGCCGAGCGGCAGAATCAGTCTGTCAAGCTGTTCCCTCTTTATTCGACACAGCATATAGCTCTGGTCATTTGAGGGCTTTCCCTTGTACAAAACGCCGTTCTCCGCTCTTGCATAGTGCCCCGTTGCGATATGCTCAGCTCCGATTTCGTTTGCATAGTCAAGCAGGGATCTGAACTTCAGTGTAGGGTTGCAGATTATGCAGGGATTTGGAGTTTCACCCTTTAAGTAGCTGTCCAGAAATTTTGAGCAGACGCACTTTTCAAGTTCTTCGTGGACATCTATAATTTCAAGAGGTATGCCCACAAACTCAGCCGTATTTATCGCGTCCTGCCTTGCGGCATCGTCCGCATTGTCAAGATACAGCGCGTGCACATCGCAGCCTGCATTCTTCAGAAGCACCGCACAGACCGACGAGTCAACTCCGCCTGAAAATCCAAGTACGACTTTGCTCATCTTTTTCCCTCCATCCATACCATAAGCACAGATATATCAGCAGGCGAAACGCCGGAAATACGGCTTGCCTGTCCGAACGAATGGGGTCTTATCTTTTTCAGCTTTTCCCGTGCCTCCAGTCGAAGACCCGTAACCTCGTCATAGTTTATATCCTCGGGAATAAGCCGCTTTTCCATACGTGCAAATTCTTCGACCTGCTTCAGCTGGCGTTTAATATAACCCTCATATTTAAGGCTTATCTCCGCTTGTGCACTTACTGCTCGCGGAAGCTCGGGACGCTCTTTGTCAAAGGGCGCAAGCTCTTCATAGCTGAGCTGAGGGCGGCGGATAAGCTCGGCAAGGGAAACGCCGCTTTTCGCCTCTGCGGTATTGTGTTCAGTAAGGAAGCTATTGAGCTCCGCCGTAGGCGCAAGGTGAACTTTTTCGAGGCGTTTAAGCTCATTTTCCACCATTTCGTACTTGTCCAGCACCGACTGATACTGCTGCTCGGAAACAAGTCCTATTCTCAGACCGATATGGGCAAGGCGCTTGTCCGCATTATCCTGACGGTGGATGAGTCTGTATTCACTGCGAGAGGTCATCATACGGTAGGGCTCGTTTGTACCCTTGGTCACGAGGTCATCTATAAGCGTTCCGATATAGCCGTCGGAGCGCTTTAATATCATGGGCTCCTCGCTCTTGAGTTTTAATGCGGCATTTACGCCTGCAACAAATCCCTGAACTGCGGCCTCCTCATATCCCGAAGAGCCGTTAAACTGGCCCGCTCCGTAAAGTCCCGATACCTTTTTGCACTCAAGAGTCGGATAAAGCTCGGTGGGGTCTATGCAGTCATATTCAATCGCATAAGCACAGCGGGTCATTTCCGCATTCTCAAGACCTGCAATGCTGTGCAGCATTTCAAGCTGAACTTCCTCGGGCAGGGATGAGGAAAGTCCCTGAACATAAAGCTCCTCCGTGTTAAGTCCCATGGGCTCGATGAAGAGCTGATGTCTGGGCTTATCCTTGAAGGTCATTATCTTTGTTTCAATACTGGGGCAGTATCTGGGGCCTATACCCTCAATGACACCTGAATAAATGGGACTGCGGTCAATATTATCCAGAATGATCTCATGTGTTCGGGCGTTGGTGTATGTCAGATAGCAAACCGCCTTGTTGTCGGGCGGATTGGGATTAGAAAACGAAAACGCTTCAGGCTCAGCGTCTCCGGGCTGGATTTCCATTTTGGAAAAGTCCACGCTTCTTGCGTTTATTCTGGGTGGTGTTCCCGTTTTGAAACGGCGAATGTTCAGACCCATATCCTTGAGGCATGAGGTCAGCATGGTTGCCGCGGCAAGACCGTCGGGACCCGATGAGCGTATGACCTCGCCCACTATGGTTCTTCCGTCAAGATATGTACCGCTTGCGATTACAACCGCCTTGCACTCAAATGTGGCGCCCGAATGGGTGGTGACGGAGCATACTGCGCCGTTTTCGGTGCCGATTTCAACTACCTCCGCCTGCTTTACGCGAAGGTTTTCCTGCTGCTCAAGAGTGAGCTTCATTACCTCCTGATAGCGGCGGCGATCAGCCTGAGCGCGCAATGAATGTACCGCAGGGCCTTTGCCGCGGTTTAGCATTCTGTACTGAATACATGCCTTGTCAGCCGCTTTTGCCATTTCACCGCCGAGAGCATCAAGCTCGCGCACAAGGTGTCCCTTGCCTGTACCGCCGATTGCGGGATTACAGGGCATATTGCCTATGCTATCAAGATTTACGGAGAAGCATACCGTATCAAGACCGAGGCGTGCTGCTGCCAGCGCAGCCTCAATTCCGGCATGGCCTGCACCGATTACTGCTATGTCACATTTTCCTGCGTTATACTTAATCAATCTATCTCACCTGTATCTATACTGTACATAATAAGGAGGCAGCCGTCGGAAACGGATATCTCCGCCTCGCCGCCATTAAGTGAATTGCTGACTCCGACAGGGAAATCGCTTGTCACCGTTGCGTTGTCAAGCTCATATTTGAGGTTTTTGATGCAAACGCCCCTTGCCTCGCCGTCAGGACAGAAAACGGCAACATCGCCGCTTCCCTTTATCCTGATGCTATCGTTCTTAATACAGGTCCAGACATAATCCTTTCCGTAGAGCCAGCCGCGACAGCCGCGATTTACAAGATATATAAGCGTCTGCATATTAGCAACACTGTGGTCGGGACGTGCTCCGCCAAGGCCGCCGTAGATGTAGAAGCTCCGATATCCCTTTTCAAGTCCGAGCTTTATGGCATAGCCTGTATCGGTGTCATCCTTTTCAACGGGAAGCTGTATAACATTCGGATGCTCGGGCATATCGCCCAGCGAGTCGAAATCGCCGAGGACAAGATCGGGTATGAGATTGTATTGGCGGCAGTATTTATAGCCTGCGTCCGCCGCAATGATATAATCGCTGTCGTCGGGCTCCTGCTTAAGCCCGAAAAAATCACCTGCACCGATTATATAGCACTCGTGTCCGTTCATTTTCAGCACTCCTTTTGTTAAGACATTTTATGATATCATATTTCATTCAAAAATAAAAGTTGTAATATTCAGTTAAGACTGATAAAATAAGCGTATATGAAAACAAAGAAAGGTTGAATGTTATGGATTTTCTTTCTACTCTGCTATTTCTGCTTGACCTTGTTGCACTTTGGGTAATCTTCAAGAAAATGGGTCACGAGGGCTGGGAAGGTATAGTTCCCTTCTATAATCTCTACATCCTCTTTGAGGAGTTTTACGGCAACGGCTGGAAAGTTCTGCTCCTGCTCATCCCAATTTACAACATATACCTCATAATCAGCCTGTTTATTAAAATGGCACACGCATTCGGACAGTCCTCCGGATTCGGTGTAGGCCTTGCTCTTCTGAGCCCCATATTCATGCCCGTTCTTGCATTCGGCGACTATGTATATAAAGACGGCACAAAGGCAAACACCTCCGATGACTTCATCTCCCGCAGCATCAACAACGCAGGCGAAACCATTAAGGACGCCGCCACCAAGATGGGCAAGGACCCTGATGCCATCAACAAGCTCAAGGAACTTGAACAGCTGAGACAGGACGGTGTTATAACAGAAGAGGAGTTTTTGAAGAAGAAAGAAGAACTGCTCAAACGAATTTAATAATTTATTTGTTAAACGCGGAAGATTTCATTATCTTCCGCGTTTTTGTAATTGCCTTGTAATTGACTTGGAAATGCTTACGTGATATTATGTCAACGTATACATTATTTTACGGAGGGATAATTATGTCCGAAAATCCCGTATTCGATTCTAATAACACACTCGGTGACGGCATAGCCAAGCTCAGCCGCAGCAAGCTCGTTGCACTTGCCGCAGATCTCTGCGTCATTGCATTCAAAGAGCGCGATGAACACGGCTATCGCGGCGGCATCCGTCCCGATAATATAAGCATCGGTGCCGACAGCAGCATTGCCATCGGTCCTGCCGAAAACCAGGACAAGGACAAATGCAGCAAGCCCGAGCTTGAATACATATCTCCCGAGTTTTTCTGGAGCGGCAAGGCAGGAAGTCAGGCAGACGTCTATGCCATCGGCCTTATGCTCTATGTGGGCGTAACAGGCGGCAAGCTCCCCTTTGTTACCGACGGCAGCGATGCTGATTCTGCCGAGGCATTCCGCAAGAGAATGAACGGCGATAAGATAAAAGTCCCCGCCAGCGTCGGCAAGAAGTTCAAGGCAATAATCGAGCAGGCAACTGCCTTTTCCGCAAGCGACAGATACGAAAACACTCTCCAGCTTGCCGAGGAACTCAAATCACTTCTGGCCAAGCCCGATGCCGAGGCAGTTTCAAAGGCTGCCATGGACGCGTTCGGCAAACCTGAAAGCGAGCTGAGCGATGTTGAAAAAATGATGTTGGGCATTATTACAAGCGCTGCACTCAGCGATGATCTTGCCGATGTTCCCCTTGAGGAGCAGGAGGAAGACGAGGACGAAGAAGAAATCGAAGTCGAGATTGAGGAGCTACCTCCCGAGCCCGATGAGCCCGAGGATGCGGAAAGCATCGAGGTTGAGATCGAAGAGCTTCCTCCCGAGCCTGAAGAACCTGAAGATGTGGAAAGCATCGAGGTTGAAATCGAGGAGCTTACTCCCGAAGCTGATACCGAAGTCATTGTCGAGGAAGCAGCACCTGTCGAGGAGGCTGCAGCTATCGAGGCTGCAGTTGTGGAAGAAGCTGTCGCGGAGCCTGAAAAAGCAGAAGAAGTCCTTAAGGAAATTGAGCCCATCGAGGTTCCCGCATTTGTAAACACTCCAAAGAAAACCCCTGCTTCCACAACTCCCAAGCATACAAACACAAAGAAAAAGCCAAAGAGCTTCATAGTTATCATTGCTCTTTGCGCGGTTCTGGCAATCGCCGCAGTGATATATAATAACACTTCAGGCAAAAATGCCGATGGTGTATCACGCACCATGCCTCCGATAAATTATATCACTCCCGAGCCCACCAAGGAGCCCGTTGAAAACGAAACTCCTGTTGAAAGTGAAGAGCCTGTCGAGTCCGAAGAACCCGTCGAAAGCGAGGAGCCCGTCAAGAAAGAGAGCACCTATCAGGTATACACCGAAAACATCAGCTGGGATGCCGCTGAGCAGAAGTGCAAGGACATGGGCGGACATCTGGTTGCCATCAATGACGAGGAAGAGTTCAACAAGGTCTGCGAGCTTCTTAACGGCACAAACGCCAAGTACGTTTGGATAGGCTGTTACCGCAGCAGCGCAGGAAACCTCACATGG
>JAZLGD010000229.1:0-3800 GCA_045616105.1 Oscillospiraceae bacterium
TTCGATTTTTCCGCTGAAGACGAAGAGGAAGATACTTAATGAACTGCTGGAAAGTACTCGGGATAGAGAAAACCGATGACAAAAGGGCAATTAAAAAAGCATATGCAATGAAAGCTCGTGAGCTTCATCCTGAGGAACATCCTGAGGAATTCCGAGAACTTCATGAGGCATATGAATATGCTCTCCAATGCGCAAATAATGCACCAAAATCAAGAATTGAAGCTCCCGCCGAGAAGCCAAAAGAGGAGTCGGATATCTTTGATTCGCTGGATGAATATGAACCCGAAGCATCCGTTGAAATACAGGAAGCCGTTTCAGAGAGTGACCTCTTTGATTCAATAACGGAAGCTGCAGCCGCAGCTCCAGCAGAGGAGACTGAGCAGAAGCAGGAAGAGCTTAAAATCGACTTCGATGAAATTCTTGAGCAGGATGCGATTTCATATTTCGAGAAAGTCGTGGCGCTGACGCAAAAGTCCTTGGATGAACTTGAAAAGCTCTATAAAAAGAAAAAACGGAAGTTCAGGGCATGGAACGAGGTATGTAAGAGCGACTATTTTTGCGAAGCAGGACTCCATCCTTATTTCATAGATAACATTACGAAGTTTGTTAAAGAGCGCACTGATCTTCCGAAGAACTGTTATGCGGCGCTTTATGATGTTTATAAGTTCGATGAGCTGAAAACAAGAGCCGACAAGGGTTACCTGACCGAACTCTACGAAATTTTTGAGCAGCGAAATATGCTTAAAGCTAAAAAAAGCAATGCCATGCCGGCTGTGTGGGGCGGAATTGCAAGTGCAATATTGGCTACAGCAAGAATAGCCTCTTTAGATGACGAAGGCGCAGGTTTGCTTACAGCAATCGTTGCTGTGTTAATACTG
This sequence comes from Oscillospiraceae bacterium, assembly GCA_045616105.1. Taxonomy (GTDB): domain Bacteria; phylum Bacillota; class Clostridia; order Oscillospirales; family Oscillospiraceae; genus F23-B02. The sequence goes on from JAZLGD010000229.1 coordinate 879, forward strand.
GCTCTGAGCAGCTTGGTCGTTTACTTTATAATTAAAAAACGCAGGGAAGAAGCGAAGAAGTCACCGGAAATTAAAGCCCTTGAAAAGAAGCGCAGAGAAGAGTACAGGAAAGCGATAAACCCCACTTGGAATCCGGTTCTACATGTAAAAAGAAACCAATACTACGCCAAAGAAGTACTGCTGGCATGGAATGTGCTTATGCTGCTTTCAATCTTCTGGATTTCAAATTATGAGGATGATACTTCGATAATAATTGGGATGCTCGCAATGATATTATCTGCATCCGTTATGGTGTCGGTATTTTTTACAAACCTCATTATTTTCCTTAACTCCAGAATGAACAATGCGGATACAGTGAGCCTTTCAACCAAAAAAGGCTTCAGAGTTGCTTTGTGTGCGAATATCTGGATGTTCCTCCTGAATGTTTTTTGTGTCTTTGCCGAAGAATCAACAAGTGGTGTGTTTGATATCTTAGCTTGCCTTTTGTTCGTCGTGCCTATTGGCTGGCTGCTAATAAAGGGTATCGCAATCGACATTAAAAAGATGAAAGAGAAAAAAAGGAAAGAGTGAGGCTCATGGCAATCACAGTGGACGGAAATGATAAAGACCATTTTTCGCCTGCGCGAGAAATATGATCTGCATATGAAAGTGGAACGCTATGTTTCAGATGATGTGATACCTAAGTCGGATGATAAGTTTATCTGGAAATAGCATCCTGTAAATTTTTGAAAAAACGCAGTAAAACTGACGATTCTACTTCGGAGGGGTGTTCTTATTCCTCAAAAAAGAATACTATCACCTCAAAGGGGGTAATCGCGTGGACCTTATCAAAATTGGAAAGTACATTGCTGAGAAGAGAAAAAATCTCGGCATGACGCAAAAACAGCTTGCAGAAAAGCTCGATATGAGCGATAAATCTGTTTCAAAATGGGAACGAGGCGTGTGCCTTCCCGATGTTTCAATATACTCCGATTTGTGTCAGATTCTCGGAATCAGCATTAACGAATTTTTGGCAGGTGAGGATCTTGCACAGGATAGCATCATCCGGAAGTCAGAGGAAAATATTATCGGAGTTGCAACCGACAGCAAGCATAAACAGAAGCGGCTAAAGTCGATAGTTTGTGTTCTGCTTGTGATTTCGGTTGTTGCCATGCTTGCCATAGGAGCGGTGCTTGTTCGTTCACATAGACCGCAGAATTACATAGCCCCGGTTGACAGGGACAGCATTGAAATGAAAACCGCAGAGCTGCTTTCAGGTTCTGATGGAGCTTATATTTATAAATACACAACAACGGATGAATATACTTCCCTTAAAGTATACATAGCAGAGTATCAATCCGGAAAACTATTGGATTTGGGACATTTTAAGCTCGATTATAAAGATTTTGGTTCACCGAAAAACGGTACCATTCTTGTTGTACCGGACTTTGAAAATTTCGTAGTTAAGCTAATTGTGGCAGATGAAAGCATGAAATGTTCTACGGAAATTCCAATTCTGGAGGATGTACCGGAACGGGAGTATTACGGAAGAACCGCAACGCAGATTGATGATAAGACACCAATTAGATACAATGAAAAACAGGGCTTGGTTGCGCTGGTCTACGATAACGATAGCCTGAGAACGTTCGGACTTCAGGAAGTTATGGATGGAAAGACAGAAGCGCTTGCAGAAAACGATTTTGTGTATTGTTTCTCTTTTGAGTTCTGCAAGTGAAACCTATAGTTAGCGGAGGAAATAGTATGTGGATAATCTGTGCAGGAGTTAGCGTTGCCTTTTGTATTGCGGCATGGATAATGGCATTAAAAAACAGTAAGAAAACCGTGTGGGCTTCTGCTTGCTCACTATCATTCGTGGCGCTCACACTTCTGATGCAATACAGAATGGTTTTGAATTGGGTTAATAATGAGGATTGGTCTGCATTGATGGATGTTGTACCGTCTATGTTTCCGATACTGTGCGGATATGTAATAGTACTGATTCTGGCTAACATCTTTCCCGTTATCAAAACAAAAGCCTTTACCTGAAACAGGTAAAGGCTTTTTTATTTAAATATTACTGAATTCCAAAAATTCCTTCGTTCTTTCGTCTTGAGGAGAAGAGAGAATATCATCAGAACTGCCGTATTCGACGAGCTTGCCGTCGCTTATAAACAAAACATAATCTGCAAGGCGCCTTGCCTGACTCAGCGAGTGAGTGATAAGAAGCACTGCGCAGCCGTTTTTTTCGCGGTACTCAGTGATGAGCTTTTCCGCAAGCAGGGTGGATTCCATATCCATTGCCGCCGTGGGTTCATCGAGAATCAGAAAACCGTAGTCGCTCATAAGAAGTCTTGCCAACGCCATTTTTGCGGTTTCTCCGCCTGATAGCTTCTTTGCCTTGGCATCCGCAAGCGGCTCGATTTTGAGCGCATCCATGAGTTCCTTTTCACGCATATCGGAGTCTTTTCCGTTGCCGTTTATACGGAGGTTTTTCCGCATGCTCATATTGAATGCGTAGCTCTTCTGCGGCATATAACCAATGCGCTTATCCGGGCATTTTATGTATCCGCCGTCGGCTTTGACCGTTCCGGAAAGAAGTTTTGCGAGAGTGGACTTTCCGCAGCCGTTGGCTCCGATTACGGCATAAATCCTGCCGTCCTCCAAAAGAAGCTCGGGAATATCAAGCGCCGTCTTGACGCCGTAAGTTTTCTTTAAATCCCTGAATATCATGCGTCCGGCCTCCCTTGCATAAGAGATACGGCAATGTTGATTGCAAGCGAAGCTGCCAGCAGTATTATGCCGAGGGCAAGCGCCGTGGTGAAGTTTCCCATGTTTGTAAAGTTCATGATTGCGGTTGTCATGACATTGGTTTTGTATGCTATTGCACCACCCACCATGGAAACCGCACCCACCTCAGCAAGCGCGCGGCTGAGCGCCATGAGA
>JAZLGD010000230.1:0-3313 GCA_045616105.1 Oscillospiraceae bacterium
CGTTTACTTTCCTCCGTTGAATAGGCAATCCCCTGTTGTCGCTGCTGGCGTGATAAGTCCCTTGAGATAGACATACTCAAATTTTTGTCAACCATTTCTATTAGTTTAAGTGTATATGCCCATGCAACAAAGGAAACATAACTTAATTTTTCCTTAACCTTGTCCTCTTTTGATGTGAACAGGCTAGTTTTAAATGAATAAACAGGTTCATACGTGTCCGTTCCATAAATGAATCTTTTCTTAAGCATTTCAAAGCGCTCTGTTAATTGAATACTATATTGCTTGTAGCTATAATGTACTCCCAAATATGCTGAGAAATTGGAAATAATAGATTTTTGTATGGCAACACTTTGTGAACGTGAAATTTGAAATTGCGTTCTAAGTTGAGGGCGAATATGTTCAACTATTAGGCTTACAAATGCGTACATAAAATCGGAGCCAACACGAAACTCTGCTCCCGGATTTTTCCCGATCAGTTTTTTGTATTCAACCGCATTGTTTTGTCCATAATGTTTATCTATTGATATGCTGTTTTTTCCTATCAATTCTGCCTTGACTTCAATCGGTGCAAACAATGTAACAAGAACAAAAAAAGCATAACTGAACTCTATTTGTGTTTCCTCTAATACCGTAACAGGATGTCTCATCCGAGCCGTAAGTTGTGAGACATTATGAATATCAGCGGGCATGGGGGGATGCAGTTCCCTATAAACTGATGGTATTTTTTCAATAATAGAGACGAAGTTACTCGCAGACGCATTTGAATAATCTCTCATCGAATATTTGTGTTCAGAAGAATTCTTCACAGGAATAGCCATTAAAATTTCATCGAGTATTGATTCTTCAGTACTTTCGGATTCTGTGTCTGCCCTCTGTTGTACTATAGGTTCTGTTTCTGCTATTTCATCGTCCAATTCTCGTATTTCATCCATCAAAAATGAAAACTCAAGTTCGTTTCCACCTGAATACTTTTCATAAGGGGCAAGAGCGTCAAATTTCTTAATGATTTTCACACAAGACTCACAGTAGCCGTTAAAGTCCATAGGTTGCTTTGTGGTAAAGGAGTTGAATTCTTTGTACAGCGCATAAACAGAGTTAAATTGATCAACAGGTAGATTCTTCTTTGCGTCTGGCAGATTTACTATCATGTTTGTAATCTGTGATAACGAGAGTGGTAGCGTTTCTCCCTGCTTGATTCTTTGAACGGTTGAAAGTGCAGACATATTAGAAAACAAACCCATAATACTTCCTCCCTTAATCAAAATAGCAATCTTTTATTAGTATAATTATACCAGAACAACTCTGCAATATCAATGTGGCAAATACAAGTAGGGCTATATCTGTCATCTTAAAGGCTAAAAATTACCTGTAAGGCACTATGCATTTACATATGCATAATTGTCAATGTAAAAAATCATAGAAAATCGCCTCACGTCATAACAGACATGGGGCGATTCTAATATCAATTTACATCTATTGTTCTACGCCATCAAATACGCCATTATCACAATAGAGTTTAATGAGTTATACCAATATGCAGAAAATCAAAAATTCTGAAAAGCATTGATCTATAAGCCTTCACAGGTATGTATTAACTTATGTGAACATTTACGAAATCAGTAGTATTACAACTATACCAAGCTTCATATATATTACCTCTACTTTATTAAGGGCAACTCAACGAGTTGCCCTTAAAGCTTATTCTTCTGTATTGTTATCTTCCTGTGCGGGAATTTCCTCGGGTTTTGCCTCGGGCTCCTGCGCGGGAGCTTCATCAGCTTCAGCCTCAGTTGCCTGTACGGGAGCTTCATCAACCACAGCTTCCTGTGTGGGAGCTGCAATTTCGGGAGCTTCATCGAAACGGGCAATTTTCTTTGCGGGACGCTCTATTGTCTCGTCTCTGGGGCCTGTCTTATGGACGGGCTCTATAAACTCGCCGGTCTCGCAATAGTGATTAAATACCTCGCCCTCCATGGTTTCATGCTCAAGGAGGTATTCGGCAACGCCGATGAGCTGTTCGCGGTTTTCGGTAAGAATCTTCTCGCAGAGTGCGGAAGCTTCATCGAATATGCGCTTGACTTCCTCGTCGATGATGCCTGCGGTTTCCTCGGAATAGCTCTTGGTTGTGCCAAAATCGCGGCCGATGAAGATGCTGTGGTCAGAGCTGTCATAGAGGATGGGGCCGAGCTTCTCGCTCATGCCGTAGCGCATGACCATATTTCTTGCAATATTGGATGCCTGCTGGATATCACCGGATGCTCCGGTTGATATATCATCAAGGAAGAGCTTTTCTGCAATTCTGCCGCCGAGAGACATTACGATGTTTTCAAACATCTCGCTCTTGGAGGTAAAGCTTTCAAGATCCTCCTGCGGGCGGAACAGCGTGAAGCCGCCTGCCATACCTCGGGGGATAATGGTTATATAATGTACGGGATCGGTATGCTCGAGGTGTTTTCCTGCAATAGCATGACCTGCCTCGTGGTAAGCGGTAAGGCGCTTTGCCTTTGCGCTCATCTTGCGGCTCTTTTTCTCGGGGCCCATTTCGACCTTGAGTATTGCCTCATCGCAATCCTCCATAGTGATGAAGCGATGCTTGCGGCGAACGGCCAAAAGTGCTGCCTCGTTCATAAGGTTCTCCAGATCAGCGCCGGAGAAGCCGGGAGTACCCTTTGCAAGGGAGTTGAGGTCAACATCTTCGGCAAGGGGCTTACCCTTTGCGTGGATTTTGAGTATTGCTTCACGGCCCTTGATGTCGGGAAGACCGACATAAACCTGGCGGTCAAAGCGGCCCGGACGCAGAAGTGCGTTATCAAGGATATCCGCGCGGTTTGTTGCCGCCATTACGATAACGCCCTCGTTATTGCCGAAGCCGTCCATCTCAACAAGTAGCTGGTTAAGGGTCTGCTCGCGTTCATCGTGTCCGCCGCCCAGACCTGAGCCACGCTGACGGCCGACAGCGTCGATTTCATCGATAAAGATAATTGCGGGAGCAACCTTCTTTGCCTGGTCGAACAGGTCGCGGACGCGGCTCGCGCCGACACCGACATAGAGCTCGACGAAGTCAGAGCCGGAGATTGACAGGAACTGAACGCCTGCTTCGCCTGCAACTGCCTTTGCCAGCAGGGTCTTACCTGTTCCCGGAGGGCCTACAAGAAGAACGCCTTTGGGAATGCGTGCGCCCATTTCGGTGAAGGAACGGGGATTTTTCAGGAACTCAACGATTTCCTTGAGTTCTTCCTTCTCTTCATCCGCACCTGCAACATCCGCAAATGTTTTCTTTGTCTTTTCCTCTGAACCGAGACGGGTTCTTGCT
>JAZLGD010000231.1:0-4625 GCA_045616105.1 Oscillospiraceae bacterium
CGCGGCGATTGATGAAATGTACCATCAGGTGGGCGATTTTGTTCTGGATGACGAGGATATGCTGAAAAGCGGCGTTTTGATCCGCCATCTGATTCTTCCCGATGCTGAGGAAAACAGCCGCAGGGTCATTGACTATGTCGCGGAGCATTTCCCGGGTGATAAGGTGCTATTTTCGCTAATGAGCCAGTTCACGCCAATGCCCGGCACGGAAAAGTTCCCCGAGCTGCAAAAACGCATTACAAAGGAAGTAAACGACTCACTCTGCGAATATATGGCCGAACGCGGAATTGAATACGGCTTCTGGCAGGAGCCCGACTCGGCAACCGACGAAATGATACCCAAGTTTGACAACACAGGCGTATAAAAAATCCCCCGACTTGCTGTCGGGGGATTTTATTTATCGTTCTATCTGGGAGAGTCCTTCAATGTTCATGTATTCATCGAAGGTGCAGCTGCGGTCTATTATGCCGTCATCGGTGATTTCGATTATGCGGTTTGCAACGGTCTGGGTCAGCTGGTGGTCATGGCAGGCAAAGATTATATTGTGCTTGAATGCCTCCATACCGCTGTTGAGCGCGGCAATACTTTCAAGGTCGAGGTGGTTTGTGGGCTGGTCGAACACAAGGAAGTTTGCACCGCTGAGCATCATCTTGCTTATCATACATCTTACCTTTTCACCGCCGGAAAGAACCTTTACAGACTTATATACATCGTCGCCGGAGAAGAGCATGCGTCCAAGGAATGTGCGCAGGTAGCTTTCGCGCTTATCATCGGAGAACTGGCGCATCCAGTCCATAAGGTCATAGTCGCAGTTTTCAAAGTAGCTGTTATGATCCTTGGGGAAATAGGCCTGAGTTGTGGATACGCCCCACTTGACAGAGCCGCTGTCAGGCTCTTCCTCGCCCATAAGGATTTTAAACAGCATGGTTACTGCAAGCTCGTTTTTGCCGAGGATTGCAATTTTATCCTCCTTGCCGACGATGAAGCTTACGTTATTGAGAAGCTTAACGCCGTCAACGGTCTTATTAATCTCGGTTACAAAGAGTCTGTCCTTGCCGGGCTCGCGGTCGGCCTTGAAGCCTACCCAGGGATAGCGTCTGCCTGATGCGGGAAGCTCTTCAACAGTCAGCTTATCAAGAAGCTTTCTGCGGCTCGTTGCCTGACGTGACTTGGATTTATTGGCGGAGAAGCGCGCAATAAAGGTCTGCAGCTCCTGAATTTTCTGCTCTGCCTTCTTATTCTGATCCTTAATCAGCTTCTGCATGAGCTGGCTGGATTCATACCAGAAGTCGTAGTTGCCGACATACATCTTTATCTTGCCGTAGTCGATATCGACTATATGGGTGCAGACATTATTGAGGAAGTAACGGTCATGGCTGACGACCAGAACGGTGCCCTCATAATCCATGAGGAAATCCTCGAGCCATACGACCGAGTTAAGGTCAAGGTTGTTGGTAGGCTCGTCGAGGAGAATGATATCGGGGTTTCCGAAAAGGGCCTGAGCAAGCAGGACCTTTACCTTCATTCTCGGGTCCATATCGTGCATAAGGGTTTCGTGGAACTCGGTGGATACGCCGAGACCCTGAAGGATTCGGCTTGCATCGGATTCGGCTTCCCAGCCGCCGAGCTCGGCAAACTCTTCCTCCAGCTCTGCTGCGCGGATGCCGTCCTCATCGGTGAAGTCTTCCTTAAGATAGATTGCGTCCTTCTCCTTGCCGCAATTATAAAGGCGCTCATTGCCCATGATAACCGTGTCCATAACGGTATAATCATCGTACATATTCTGGTTCTGCTTCAGAACGGACATACGTTTCTTCGGGTCTATGTGTACAGAACCCGTTGAGGGCTCAAGATCGCCTGAGAGAATTTTTATAAAGGTGGACTTGCCCGCTCCGTTTGCGCCGATGATGCCGTAGCAGTTGCCGGCGGTGAATTGCAGGTCAACGCGGGAGAAAAGTATGTTTCCCGCAAAGTTTATCGAAAGATCATTTACTGTAAGCATATTCTTTACCTCATAATCAAAGTAAATTTTATTTTACCATATAATACATGTGCATTTCAAGAGTCTTGGTTTTTGATAAAAGCTGTGTTATTATCGGAACTGAGGTGAGACAATGAGTATCACATATAACAACAAGGTTTTTCATCTCCGCACGGAGAATACAAGCTATATATTCAGGGTGACTGAGTTCAAGCACCTTGAGCACGTTCATTACGGCGAGCTGCTCCCCGATGATGACTGCGAGGCGCTTGCCGTCAAGCACGATATTCAGATCGGCTCAAACGTAATGTACAGCACCGGAAATGACAGCTACGGTCTTGATAACCTCTGTCTTGAATGGTCGGGACTCGGCAGGGGCGATTTACGCCAGACTCCGATTGAGCTCAAAATGCCCGACGGAAGCTTCGGCAGCGATTTTCTCTTCCAGAGCCATGAGATAGTATCCGGCTGTTTGCCTATGTCCTCCCTGCCCTCGGCATATGACGACGAAAATGAGGCCGAAACACTTATCATCCACATGGCAGATGCAAGCTACGATGTTCTGCTAAGACTTTACTACACCGTTTTCCCCAAGTCCAATGTCATCACCCGCAGAGCGGTTATTGAAAACTTCAATGAGGAAAACATATCCCTGCGCCGCTTTATGAGCATGAGCGTGGACATACCCGATCGCGGCTTTAATATGCACACTTTCGACGGCGGCTGGATAAAGGAAACCCATCGCCATGTGCGTCCCGTTCAGTACGGGATTACCGTCAATTCATCCACAACGGGCGCCAGCTCAAACCGCCACAACGCAGGCTTTATTCTCGCTGACAAAAACGCCAACGAGGACTTCGGCTCGTGCTTTGGCTTTAACCTTGTTTACAGCGGCAACCATTTCGGTCTTGTTGAAAAATCCAACCACGACCTTGTACGCGTTCAGCTTGGTATAAACCCGCTGAGCTTCGAATGGAATCTGAAAAAAGGCGAATGCTTTGAGTCCCCCGAGGCAGTTATGACCTACTCCCCTTGCGGCTTCAACGGCATGAGTCAGAATTTCCACCGCTTTGTGAACAACAACATCGTACGCGGCGAATGGAAAAACAAAGAGCGTCCCGTTCTCATAAACAACTGGGAGGGCTGTTTCTTCAAATTCAGCGAATCCAAGCTCCTATCTCTTGCCAAAAGCGCAAAGAGCGTCGGCGTTGAGCTTTTCGTCCTTGATGACGGCTGGTTTGGCCAGCGCAACAGTGACACAGCAGGGCTCGGAGATTATTATGTAAACCAAAAGAAGCTGCCCAACGGTCTTGACGGACTGGCAAACAAAATCGAAAAAATGGGAATGAAGTTCGGGCTTTGGTTTGAGCCCGAGAGCGTAAATCCCGACTCCGACCTTTACCGCGCGCATCCCGACTGGGCAATTAAGCCCCCAAGAGGCGAGGCGTGTTTTGGAAGAAACCAGCTTCTGCTTGACCTGACCCGTCAGGAGGTTCGCGACTATATTGTTGAAAACGTGGGCGGCGTTCTTGATTCGGCAAAGATAAGCTATGTCAAGTGGGATATGAACCGCCATATGTCCGATGCGTATTCTCCCCTGCTCCAATGTCAGGGCGAGTTCTATCACCGTTATACAATGGGTCTTTACGAGATTTTGGAGCGTATCTTCGCGCCAAGACCGCACATACTTCTTGAAAGCTGCTCGTCGGGCGGCAACCGCTTTGATCTGGGCATGCTTTGCTACTCGCCGCAGATATGGGCATCTGATGACACCGACCCCATAGAGAGGCTTGATATACAAGGCGGTCTGAGCTATCTCTATCCCCAGTCTACAATGGGCGCCCATGTTTCCGCATCGCCGCATCAGCAGACTCTGCGTCATACACCGCTGAGCACGCGCTTCAATGTTTCAGCCTTCGGTGTTCTCGGATATGAGCTTGAGCTCAAGTTCTTGAATAGCGCTGAGCTCAAGGAAGTTAAAGAACAGATCGAGTTTTACAAAAAGCACCGCAAGACCTTGCAGTTCGGGCATTTCTACCGATTCGACGAGTGCAAGGACAACAAAGTCCACTGGCAGGTATCCGCACCCGACGGAAGCGAGCATATAGTCGGTCACTTCCAGAAGCTCTGCACCGCCTCCGAGGGCTATGACGAGCTTCCCGTAAAGGGACTTGAACGGGAGTTAAAATACCGCCTTTACTGCAAAAAGCAGAGCATTTTCATAAAAACACTGGGCGGGCTTGTAAAGCATGTAAGTCCCATTGAGCTTGACCCCGAGGGCTTTGTGCTCAGAACGGCAAACAAGCTCATTACCATGTCAGACGGCGCGGAGGATTACACGGTCTCGGGCGCAGCGCTCATGGCAGGACTTAAGCTCAACAACCAGTTCCTCGGCACGGGCTACAACGAAAAGCTGCATATGCTGGGTGACTTCGGCTCAAGTCTGTATGTTATCGAAAAGAAATAAATATAAAAAGATGTCCGCAAAGCGGACATCTTTTTCAGTCTGTCAAAGAACTGTAAATGAATACATATGCAACAACAACGGGTGTGGGGAGCTCGAGGGGGCGGCAGCCCGCCTCGAATTGGATAAATAGCCATCAGGAGGTGAGATAAATGAGGGATCTTGGCGGGCGGGGCGAGG
>JAZLGD010000232.1:0-6792 GCA_045616105.1 Oscillospiraceae bacterium
GCAGCCGAATGCGATCTTACGCCGACCCTTGATCCGCACGTCCTTGCCGGCCAGGTCCTTCTTCAGGAACAGGTTGAGATCTGCAACAACGGGATCCATAATCTTGCCGACCTTCAGGTTAATGCTGTCAGACAGGATGAACTGATTAAAAGGATTGTATATGCCGACGGCAACTACGGTGGCATTGGGATTGACTTTGTAAATATCTTTTACAATTGCCTTATAGTTGGTCTTGAACGCGATTGAGGAAGCTGTAAGGCTCTTTGCAAATGTGGTGAGAACCTCATTGAGCTTGCCTGCGGTATTTGCAAGTTCAAGGAACTTGGCAAAGATGCCGTATACATCGCCGGTCTCTACAATCTTCTCCAGAAGATTTGTAATCAGACAGTTGCTCTCATATTCAGCATCAAGGCTTGCCATTGTAAGCATAGCGGAATAAGAAAGAACGTCATTTGAACCGAGGTTGATGGTGATAAGGTCAGCAGTTTTTGCTGCTTCCTTGAAGTTTACGCCATATTCGCTTTTAAGAAGTGCATCGTTGGCATCCAGCTTTGCACAGGTATCCGCAACAGTACCGTCAGAGCCGAAGAATACCATTCCCCAGTAGCCCTTATCATCGCTGTCGTTATAAACGCCGTCGAGAAGGTAGCGCATTTCAACTGTGCGGTTGCCGCTTATGCCGCCCTGAATCAGGTTTGCGCCGACAGCATCAGCAACAAGTGAATGATATGCCCGGGGAACAGCTACAAAACCGTAGCCGTGATACATCTGAGCCCAGTATTTAAGTGAGGCGTCGTATGTTGATAAATCAACTCCCTCGAAAGGCACGCCGCAACCGGCAGAGATACTGTCGCCGAGGCAGAGATAGTTTTTGTACTGCTTAACATTGTCTGCATTTGCGGCAAATGCGCTTACGCCGAGTCCTGCAAGCATTGTTACAACAAGCAGTACACACAAGAATTTTTTGATCTGATTTTTCATAATAATACCCCTTTATATTATTACAATATTTTCTTCCCGAAAATAAGTTTTACATTGCAATAGCTTCGGTCTGACAATTGTAGTCCTCAGCAAGCTTTTTGTAATCTATCTTACCCATACCTGTATAAGGCATGGAGTCAACAAACAGCACGTCGCAGGGTCTTCCTCGCTCTTCGACCTCTGTCCTGATAAGCTCTTTAATCTCATCCAAGGTCTCATTACCGAGTGCTTTATTTACAAGCTCTATTACTGCCAGCGGCAGCTCGCCCATTGCGCGGCTTCTGTCCTTTACGCCTACAACGGCACAGCTCTGAACATTTTTGACGGCACCCAACATTCCTTCAAGCTGTATGGGGAAAACCTTATGTCCGTCAAAGCGGGTTATCATTCGCTTAATACGTCCTTTAATGAACAGGAAACCGTCTTCATCAAGCATACCGAGGTCACCGGAATGAACCCAAACACGGCCGTCGCTGTGCTTTATCATAACCTTTTCGGTTTCTGCGGGATTATTATAGTAACCCATCATTATCGAAGGTCCGGTAATACATATCTCGCCTTCCTGACCATAACCGAGTTCTTCGGTTGTGCCGGGCTTGAATATGCTTATAACTGTTGTAAGAAGCGGATAGCCGACGCTGAGGCTCTTGAAGTTGCCTGCGCAGCAGCAGGACGCAGCAGAGGAAACCTCGCTCATGCCGTAGCCCTGAGAAAGCGGATAGCGGCATCCGTGCTCCTTAAGGAAGCTGTTGAGCTTTCCTTCAAGTCCTGCGTTCATTGTATCGCCGCCGCTGCCGGCGGTTTCAAAGAAACTCAGATCAAAGCCATCTGCCATTTCCCGGCTGTTCATAAGCTTTTCATAGTGCGCGGGAACAAGCAAGGTGTGTGCCGGTCTGTACTTTCTTATGTAATGTCCTACCTTGTCCGCATCGAACTTGGGGAACATTATTATCTCAAGTCCGAGAGAAAGCGGCATATGCAGGCTTGCCACGATGCCGTATGAGGTAAAGGCCGGAATGATGTTCATAAATCGCTGGTTGCGTTTATACTTAACGCCGCAGTGCCTGAAATCAAGCGCAATTGCGTTGAATCCGTCGTTTGAAATCATTACGCCCTTAGGAGTTCCGGTTGTGCCGCCTGTAAGAGCGATTGCAACAAGATCGGTTTCACCGTATGCAACGGTTTCGGTTTCCTTACCTTTGCCCATAGCGAGAAACTGCTTCCAGCTCATGATCCTGTCGTTATAAGCAATCTTCGGGGCAGGCATTTTAAACTGCTTGAGCATACGTACTGTAAAGGGCATAAATGTGTCAAGAGAGATTATAACAACCTTATCAACACACAAATCGGGGATGATGTCTGCATAATGCTCATATGCAATGTCCAGCAACATAAGAATCTTTGCATTACAGCTTTCAACATACTCTCTTATCTCGGCTGCGCTTCTTCTGGGGTCGAGAGCATACATTGATGCGCCGATTTTATTGAGCGCATAAAGAGTAATTGCCATTTCCGGTATGGTTGCCGAGCAGCAGGCTACTATATCACCCTTCTTAATTCCCAGTTCAACAAAGGACGCTGCACAATTATCAATATACTTAAGAAGTTCTCCATAGCTGATCTGATTATCAAAGTAATTAATAGCTATGTTGTTTTTAAAATTACAGTTATTCTCCTTTATATAACTGTATATGGTTTTTTCTGGCAGCTCTGCATTTTTAGCTTCTTCTGAATAAAACTTCATCCATGGTTTCTCAAAAGAAGGCTTCATTTCGATTTTTTCGGTCACTTTCATCAAATATCAACTCCAATACTCTTGAGTTTTAACTTTCATATTATTTCTTAATATATGTTCAATGATAAACCTTTGCTGAACATGTGTCAAGAATATTTTATACTATTTAAACTAAAAAATTTATTTTTGTATTTTTCGCACGTCGTGTTCGTTAAATCATAAACATGTCCAACAATAACCTCTTTGAGTGTTCAATATATACCACTTGTTTTGTTGATTTTGCTGAATTTGGGAAATCTGGATTAAGCCCCTTGAATTAATATACAAAAAAGTTTATTATTATACACAAGCAGGGAAATTTATTTATATCGATTTACTTGCAAATAAAAATTGGGGGATTTTTATTAATGGCAGGAAACAGAATGGTCGAGAAGTCCAAGAGGGCAATTAAGGATGCGCTTCTCGATCTCATGTACGTGAAAAGCTTCAAGGAAATTACCGTAAACGAGCTTTTGGTAAAAGCTAACATCAGCCGCGGTACTTTCTATGCCCACTTCAACAACCTTGACGATGTACGTCAGCAGCTCGTTGCAGACCTCTATGATCACGCTGATGAAATCTTCCACGATTTCAAGGCAAGCGATCTGGCAAAGGATCCTCGTTCCACTATGCTCACCGCTGCGGAGATGATGATCCAGAGCCGTGACCCGGCAAAGCGCGTTTTTAAATTCATCAATGTTTACGGTCTGGCATCAGAGCTCAAAGACTGGCTCGCAAATTACATCCTCGAGGATGAGATTATCGTTGAGCAATTCGGCGGTATGGAAAAGGCTATGCCCTATTCCCGCTTTATTGCCGGCGGTATTATGCACGCTTACAACGCGTGGATTATGGAGGACTTCCCCATTTCGGCTGAGCAGCTTGCTGATTCTCTCAGTTCGATACTTCTGGGCGGTCTTAATCAGGTCATCACTCGTGACGAAGAGAACTGATAAGAAAACCAAAAAAGCCAATCTTCATAATGAAGATTGGCTTTTTTATATTTATATTTATTAATCAGTCGCCAAATGAAACTCCGATATCCCGGGCAACCTGAATGAGCGGATGATCGGTTGGCAGGAACTTTGTTTTGCTTGCCGCTTCCTCGAGAGGAATTGACACAATTTCTCCGTTCTGAATTGCAACCATGCGGCCATATTGCTTATTAGCTATAAGCTCTGCCGCTGCGGTACCGAATTGAGTTGCAAGAACTCTGTCATAAGGGCAAGGAGGGCCGCCGCGCTGATAATGGCCGGGAATAGTAACTCGGGCTTCCTGTCCGAGAGCATTCTCAATCTGCTCAGCAAGCTCATAGGAAATAGTGGAGTGCTTTGACTCTTCGCGCTTTTTGCGGCTCTCTTCCTCTGTCAGCACCTGATCGTGGATGCTCTTTGCGCCCTCGGCAACTGCGATAATGGAGAATGCCCTGCCGCTTTTTCTGCGCTGTTCAAGTGCTTCTATAACCTTATTAATATCGTAAGGAATCTCAGGCAGCAGAATAATGTCTGCGCCGCTTCCGAGGCCTGCATGCAAAGTGAGCCAGCCCGCATCGCGGCCCATAAGCTCAACGAGAAATACACGGCTATGGGAGCTTGCGGTGGAATGGATGTAGTCAATAACATTGGTTGCAATGTCAACTGCGCTCTGGAATCCGAAGGTTGTATCCGTGCCCCAGATGTCGTTATCTATGGTCTTGGGCAGAGTTACAACATTCATACCGTTATCCATGAGAAGCTTTGCGCTCTTCTGGGTACCGTTGCCGCCCATAATAACAAGGCAGTCAAGGTTAAGGCGGTTATAAGTATCCTTCATGGCAGGCAGAAGTGAGTTGCCCTCATCATCCACAATATCCTTACCCGGTATATATCTCTGGCGTGAGGTGCCGAGCATGGTGCCGCCCTCGGTCAGTATACCGCAGAAATCCTTAGGCTCCATGAATTTATAGTCGCTCTCTATCAGTCCGCGATATCCGTCATACATTCCGAATATCTCGAGGTTTTCTATTTTACTGTATAGCGCCTTACCTATGCCGCGCATTGCCGCATTCAGTCCCTGACAGTCACCGCCTGAGGTTATCAGCGCTACTCTGGTCATCTTCTTCAATTAAATTACCTCACTTAGTTTGTTACCCGTATATTTTATAATTTTTGACGGAATTGTCAAGGCTATGCACCAAAAATCGAAGGGATGCACAAGTGCATCCCTTTTGAGTTTATTTTTTGAGATATGATATGTACAAATCGACATATTCGGAAAGGTCGCTTTTGCCTTCATAGTTTATTACCTCGAAAACATTACCATATTGAATGTAGAGTCTTTGCTCGTCGTATGTTTTGAAATGGTCAATGACATAATATACGCTTGCCTCGGGCTTGGCGATTTGCGTGAGCTTATGGATCGGGACTGAGCCGTCGTAGTGTATCTCATATTCTCCGCCCCGCTTCTTAGTCTCCTCAACAATCTTATCGGCACGGGCTTTCAGCTCATCCCCGTCGAAATCCCGTTCATCTTCAATACGCCCCTCGAGCATTTTTTCAGCGAGCTTTTCACTCTTCAGTTCATAGTAGAATACGTGGTGGTCATAATAGTATCCGATTTTGCCGTCACCGCTTTGCCAAAGCTGGAGCATTGTCCGAGTCAGCAGGTCGTTTTTGCGACGACCGACATGTGTCTGATCGGCGTGACCTGAGTAATCTTGAATCCGATCAATTCTCGCCATGTCTGATCCTTCTGCCTCATTTATCTCCGCAATAAACGGAAACGGGTAGCTTTTAAGGTCATCGGCATTTTGCAGCGTGTATCCTGTTGAGCTGAATGAAATTATGAACCATGCTATGATTACCGGCAGCGAAAGAGGAAGAAAAACTCTCCCAAACGCCTTTTTAACTCTGTTTTCTTCGTTCTGCGGCATAGTTCCGCCGCTTTCAATCGTCGCAATCTGTTTCTTCAAATGGTTTGCACTTCTTATATGAATAACGAATTCGACAGCAAGAACAAGCGCCGCAAAGGTACTTACTACGAATTTTACCGTTCCGAAGTCTATCAGATAATCCACCCAGCCGCCGCTTCCTTTTATCAGCATCTGCAGCGGATAACCGAGGGGTGATAACAAAAACATAACTAAAAATGCTATTGAATACAGTGCGTGTTTTTTGCGTATTTTATCGAGCGGTTCAATAAAGGCGCGCTGGTCGCTGTAAATTTCGGGAGCTTCCGGATCATCCGTATAAAGCACTACGAGATCATTTTTAAGTTCCCCGGCAACAGTCCACCCGCAGGCTTCGTATAGCTCCTGCTTATCCTCGGGTATCTTTCCGCAGACAACATTGCAAAAATCGACCCTGTATCTGCGCGAAACAGGTTCTCCGGTCTCGAAGCTTGCGCAAATCATACCGCATTCTTTATAGTAAAGTCCCTCTTTGGCCATATCTTCGAGCCATTTCTGAATTGCAGGAATATCACAGGATTCAAATGGAATTATTCTTCTGACATATTTACTCATTTCTATCCTCACTTTCCGCATCAAAAATACACCGTTTCAGACGTTGATACTCTTCCATATACATTGCCCTGCCAATGTCGGTGATACTGTATATCTTGCGTTTGCCTTCGATGCCTACATATTTAATTATATTCTCCGACTCAAATTCCGACAAAAGCGTATAGAGCGTTCCCGGGCCCAATTCAACGCGGCCGCCGCTCTTTTTACTTATATAATTACTGATTTCAATTCCGCACATGTCCCCTGTTCCCAGAGCCATGAGCAGATAGAACATCGGCTCAGTAAGAGTTGAAAACTTTTTTCGTGCCAAGGCAATCACCTCTTTATATCGAATATCGATGTTAATTATATTATATATCGATATTCGATATTGTCAAGTAAGAGGGCTTATACTCTTCTTACAATTCAGGCGGTACGAATTTGTGCACTATGCAGCTCTTATGAGCTTTTGTTCGTTAGTCATTATGCTGAATTATTTTGAACACAATCGGATTATATGTTATTAAAACATAGCTTTACATTAAATATCATATAT
>JAZLGD010000233.1:0-7308 GCA_045616105.1 Oscillospiraceae bacterium
AAAGAAACCAAAGGATATGGGGGATAAGATACATGGCAGAAAAGATTGAAACCGAAGTAATGAACGAAGAGGAAATCGAAATCAAAGAAGAGACAAAGCCCAAGAGAAAGAGCACAAAGCGCAAGACCAAGGCAGAAGCAGAGACTGAAAAAGCAGCAGTAAAGACTCCTGAGGAACGCCTGAACGATCTTCTCGAAAAGGGCAAGAAAAACGGCAAGCTCAGCACCAAGGACATTGAATGCCTTGAAGAGCTCGGCATCGACACCGAGGTCATAAACAAGTTTTATGAAACTCTTGAAGCCAATAACATCGATATTGATATCGCGGGCGAGGATGCACTTCCCATGCTGGACGATGTTGAGCTTCCTGAGTTGGCAGAGATTGAGGCTGTCGAAGAGGTCACCGAAGAGGAAATCATGGAGACCGAAGCCGCCGTTGATAACTTTACCATTGACGACCCCGTTCGTATGTACCTTAAGGAAATAGGCAAGGTACCTCTTCTCACCGCAGAGGAAGAAGTCGAGCTCGCAATCAAGATGAGCGAGGGCGATGAGGAAGCAAAGCGCCGCATGGCAGAGGCAAACCTTCGTCTGGTCGTTTCCATTGCAAAGCGCTATGTCGGCCGCGGCATGCTGTTCCTCGACCTTATTCAGGAGGGCAACCTCGGTCTTATCAAGGCAGTTGAAAAGTTCGATTACACTAAGGGATACAAGTTCTCGACCTATGCAACATGGTGGATTCGTCAGGCAATCACCCGCGCTATTGCCGATCAGGCACGCACAATCCGTATCCCCGTACACATGGTTGAAACCATAAACAAGGTTATCCGCGTTTCCCGTCAGCTTCTTCAGGAGCTGGGTCATGATCCCAGCGCAGAAGAGATTGCGGAAGAAATGGGCATGCCCGTCGAAAAGGTACGTGATATTCTGAAGATTGCTCAGGAGCCCGTTTCCCTTGAAACTCCTATCGGCGAGGAAGAGCATTCCCATCTGGGCGACTTCATCCCCGATGAGGACGCATCCGAGCCTTCAGAGGCAGCATCCTTTTCCCTGCTCAAGGAACAGCTTATGGAAGTTCTCGATACCCTTACTCCCCGTGAGAAGAAGGTTCTCGAGCTCCGCTTCGGCATAGTCGACGGACGCACCCGCACCCTTGAAGAGGTCGGCAAGGAGTTTAACGTTACCCGTGAGCGTATCCGTCAGATCGAGGCAAAGGCACTGCGCAAGCTCCGCCATCCCTCCCGCAGCAAGAAGCTCCGCGATTTCCTTAACTGATACAAGATAAGGGAGTAATCAGAAATGAAGAAGAACTGGAAACTGATTATAGGCGTTGTTTTCATTATAGGTGGCATAGGTAATGTTAAAACAGATTTGTTTGTTACCATTGCTGGAATTGCCATCGGTATAGCTTTTGTTTGCTTGTGGTACAAGCAACGCAAAAATGCTGCTAAAGGTGCAGTGCACACGGGATGCGAATTTAATAAAGAATTTGCTGAAAATCATGAGCTCAAAAAAGAAAAATACGAAGCTGCAGGAACAAGGTATTATCAGGAAAACCTGAAAAAACTCGCTTGTAAAAATCCAGATTGGAGCAAAAATACAGCAACATTAAAATTGGAAAACAAGCTTCATGAGAAAATTTACAGATACAATTTTATAAATAAGCCAGTAAAGCTTATCCCAGAACCGACAAATGAACACAGCAAAAACGCAATTATGATTACTGTTGCAGGCGAAAAAGTTGGTTATGTTTTTGAAGCTGAAACTGAACATATAAAAGATGTTTTAGAAAACCACAATGTGAAGTATATTTCTGCGTTTGTACATGGTGGAGAGTATAAAGTGGTAGGCGAGGAATCAACGGAAAAGCTCTGCGAAAATATCGGAGTTATATGGACAATAGCTTATGTTTAAGGTAATTGCCACCAACACACAAAAACCTAAAAAGAAACTATTTATATGTAGGACTGCCAGTATAAACATGGCAGTCCTTTAATTTTGCAAAGAAAAATATATAAATTTTCGTGCGAGTTCTTGAATAAAAACCTTGACAAATGCAGAAAATAATGCTATATTAGCACTCGGATAGAGAGAGTGCCAGCAGAGGCAAGCTTAGAGTGCCAGATTTTTAGGAGCTATGTGATGGGTATCAGCGACAGGAAAAAGAAAATACTCGCGGCTCTTGTGGATGAGTACATTAAAACGGCAGAGCCCGTAGGCAGCAAGGCAATTGCCCAGCTTGCGGATCTGAACTGCTCCTCGGCCACAATCCGTAACGAGCTTGCTGAGCTCACCGCGATGGGTTATCTCGAACAGCCCCATACCTCGGCAGGACGAATTCCCACACCCTCGGGTTACAGAATGTACGTCAACGAGCTTATGGAAAAGCAGAAGCTTTCTCTTGAGCAGACCGAGGATATTAATAGCAGACTGAATCTTAAGCTCCAGCAGCTCGACAGCATGATGAGCGATGTGGGCAAAATTGCTTCACAGCTCACCGATTATCCGGCGCTTGCTCTTGCGGCTCCCGCACCGGCAACGATAAAACGCTTTGACCTTATTTATATTGATGCAAATACATTTATAATCGTTGTTATGCTGAGCAACAATACAGTTAAGAACAAGCTGGTGCATCTTCCGGTCTCGGTAAATCAGCCGATGATTCAGAAGCTCGGAACGCTGTTTAATGCGAATTTCACCGGCATCACAAACGACAGAATCACGCCGCTGCTCATTCATTCAACCGAACGCGCAGCAGATGATACGATGGGACTGAGCTCCGTTATCGCATCCTTTGCCATGGAAACGCTGGCAGAGCAGGGAACGGTTTCCGCTTATGTCACGGGCGAGAACAGACTTTTAAATCAGCCTGAATTCAGAGACCCCGACAAAGCAAACAAGCTTATGAACTATCTTTCCGAGGGCGGACATCTGATAAGCGGCGAGGCAGCCGAGGACTTCGGCGCAGACGAGGTAAGGGTGCTTATAGGCCCCGAGAACGCCGCCGAGGAGCTTAAGGATTCTTCGGTTGTTCTGGCAAGCTACGATATGGGAGATAATACCCGCGGCCTTATCGGCGTTGTAGGCCCAACAAGAATGAATTATTCCGAGGTTGCCGCAAAGCTGAACTACCTTGCAAAAGGACTTTCCCGCCGCCTGGGCGGAGGCGAGGCACCACCGTCGGGTATGCATAACAAACTGATCATCAAGGGAGACGACATCATAGATGAGCACTGATAAAATGGAAGAAAAAGAAGAAGTAAAGACCGAAGAAGCCGAAGTAAAGGCTGAGGAAAAAGCCGAAAAGAAGGCTGATGGCAAAAAAGAAAAAAAGGCAAAGAAAGAAAGCAAAAAGGAAGAATCTCTGAAGGATATAGCGGAAAAGGCCATTAAAGAAGAAAAAGAAAAGTATTTAAGGCTTGCCGCTGAATACGATAACTTCCGCAAGCGCAGTCAGAAAGAGCGCGAATCACTTTATACCGACATCAAGGCCGACACACTTATGAAGTTCCTGCCGGTTTATGATAATCTGGAACGCGCACTCAAGCAGGAAACCGCTGACGAAGCCTACCGCAAGGGCGTTGAGATGATTATGGATCAGTTCAAGGCCACCATGGAAAAGCTCGGCGTAACCGAAGTTGAGAGCGAGGGCCAGAAATTCGACCCCGAAAAGCATAACGCCGTTATGCACGTCGATGACGAAAACTACGGCGAAAACGAGATCGTTGAAGTCTTCCAGAAGGGCTTCAAGGTCGGCGAAAAGGTAATAAGATTTGCTATGGTCAAAGTAGCGAACTGATTATAAAATTTGTATACTAATTTCACTTTTTCATAGGAGGAAAAAACAATGGGTAAAATTATAGGTATTGACCTCGGTACAACCAACAGCTGTGTTTCCGTTATGGAAGGCGGCGAATCCGTAGTTATTGCAAACGCAGAGGGTGCTCGCACCACTCCGTCCGTCGTTGCATTCGCAAAGACCGGCGAAAGAATGGTAGGTCAGGTCGCAAAGCGTCAGGCTATCACCAACCCCGACCGCACCATCGCTTCCATCAAGCGTGAAATGGGCACCAACTATAAGGTAAACATAGACGACAAGGCTTACACTCCTCAGGAAATCTCCGCAATGATTCTTCAGAAGCTGAAGGCTGATGCAGAGAGCTATCTGGGCCAGACCGTTACCGAAGCAGTTATCACCGTTCCTGCATACTTCACCGACGCACAGCGTCAGGCAACCAAGGACGCAGGTAAGATTGCAGGCCTCGATGTTAAGCGTATTATCAACGAGCCTACCGCAGCAGCTCTTGCATACGGTCTCGATAAGGAAAATGACCAGAAGATCATGGTTTACGACCTTGGCGGCGGTACCTTCGACGTTTCCGTCCTTGAAATCGGCGACGGTGTTATCGAAGTTCTTGCAACCGCAGGTAACAACCGCCTCGGCGGCGACGACTTCGACGCCTGCATCACCAAGTTCCTCGTTGAGGAATTCAAGAAGGCAGAGGGCATTGACCTGAGCGGCGATAAGGTTGCAATGCAGCGTCTGCGCGAAGCAGCAGAAAAGGCAAAGATCGAGCTTTCCGGTGTTACCACCTCCAACATCAACCTGCCTTACATCACTGCTGATGCAACCGGCCCCAAGCACCTTGACGTAACCCTCTCCCGCGCAAAGTTCAACGAACTGACTCACCACCTCGTAGAGAAGACCATGGGCCCCGTAAAGCAGGCTCTTTCCGACTCCGGTCTCTCCGCAGGCGATATCAATAAGGTCCTCATGGTCGGCGGTTCTTCCCGTATTCCCGCAGTTCAGGAAATGGTTAAGACCCTCACCGGCAAGGAAGGCTTCAAGGGCATCAACCCCGACGAATGTGTTGCAATCGGCGCAGCAATTCAGGGCGGCGTTCTCGGCGGCGACGTTGAGGGCATCCTGCTTCTGGACGTAACTCCTCTGTCCCTCGGTATTGAGACTCTGGGCGGCGTTTGCACCAAGCTCATCGAGCGCAACACCACCATCCCCACCAAGAAGAGCCAGATCTTCTCCACCGCAGCAGACAACCAGACCTCCGTTGAGGTTAACGTTCTGCAGGGCGAGCGCGAGATGGCTCAGTACAATAAGAGCCTCGGCCGCTTCCACCTTGACGGCATTGCTCCGGCACGCCGCGGCGTTCCTCAGATCGAGGTTTCCTTCGATATCGACGCAAACGGCATCGTAAACGTTTCCGCAAAGGATCTCGGCACCGGCAAGGAGCAGCATATCACCATCACTTCCTCCACCAACATGTCCAAGGAAGACATCGATAAGGCAGTTAAGGAAGCTGAGATGTACGCAGCAGAAGATGCAAAGCGCAAGGAAGAGATCGACGTTCGCAATCAGGGCGATCAGATGGTTTACCAGACTGAGCAGACCCTCTCCGAAATGGGCGATCAGGCTCCCGCAGAGGTTAAGGGCGAAATCGAGGAGAAGCTCTCCGCACTTAAGACCGCGCTTACCGGCACCGATACTGAGAGCATCAAGAAGGCAACTCAGGAGCTGACCGACGTTTTCGGCAAGCTCTATCAGGCAGCACAGGCAGCAGGCTTTGATCCCAATCAGGCAGCAGGCGGCTGCGACCCCAACTGCGGCGGTGACTGCGGCAACGGTCAGGACTACTACGATGCAGATTACACCGTAGTTGACGATGACCAGAAATAATCAATCCAAAACTCAATACAATGTGGGCGCACCCAGTGCGCCCACATTTGAGGTATATTTGAGGTAGTGCTTTATGGCAGAGAAAAGAGATTATTATGAGGTCCTCGGCGTCGAAAAGGGCGCAAGTGAGGACGAACTTAAAAAAGCATACAGAAAGCTTGCCAAGGCAAACCACCCCGACCTGCATCCCGGCGACAAGGAATGCGAAGCAAAGTTTAAGGAGATAAACGAGGCTTACGAAGTCCTCTCCGACTCGGATAAGCGCGCTAAGTACGACCAGTACGGTCATGCGGCGTTTGACCCCAGTCAGGGCTTTGGCGGCGGTGGCTTCGGCGGCTTCGGCGGTTTTGGCGACTTTGGAGATATATTCGGAGATATATTCGGCTTTGGCGGCTTCGGCGGCGCGCGCAACAGCAATGCGCCCCAGAGAGGCAGCAACATACGCGCAACCGTAAACATAAAGTTCGAGGAAGCCGCTTTCGGTACAAAGAAAGAGCTTAATATCACCCGCGTTGAAGAGTGCCCCGACTGTAAGGGCTCGGGCTGCGCCGCAGGCACAACCGCAGAGGTCTGCCCCGATTGTAAGGGTTCAGGTGTTGTAAAGACCACCCAGCGCACGCCCTTTGGCGTTGTCCAGTCCAACGGACCCTGCCAGAAATGCGGCGGCAAGGGCAAGATTATCCACACACCGTGTAACAACTGCCGCGGCATGGGCAGTATCCGCCGTCAGCACAAGGTTACTGTCGGCATTCCTCAGGGCATTGATGACGGTCAGACCGTTTCCCTGCGCGGACAGGGTAATGTAGGCGTAAACGGCGGCCCTGCCGGCGATATCCTCGTAACGGTCATTGTACAGCCCCATGCGCGCTTTGAACGTGAGGGAACATCCGTTTACCTTGATCAGGATATATCCTTTGCACAGGCGGCTCTCGGCGACGAGATCGAAGTTCCCACTCTTGACGGCAAGGTCAAGCTTACAATACCCGAAGGCACACAGACCGGCTCTGTATTCCGCATAAGAGGTAAGGGAATTCCTTATCTGCGCGGCTCGGGTCGCGGCGACCAATTCGTTTCCGTGCGTGTTTCCGTTCCGAAAAACATGAGCGCGGCTCAGAAGGAACAGCTTAAGCAGTTCGCTGCAAGCATGGGCGAAACCATCGAAACAAAGAGCGGCATTTTCGGAAAGAGAAAGAAATAAAGTAAAACCGAAGGATTGTTACATCCTTCGGTTTCTTTTTATATCGAATTAAATATGGAATTTGTATTACTGATGTTGCCCGAATCTGCATAGAAGCAGTTAATGAACAGATGAACCTTTCGATGCACTGAATGGAACGGAATATCAGTCTCTTGACTCAGTTTAGATTCGGGCTGCCGCAATAACAACACGCATAAACCTCCGTTCGGCAGAGAAAAAACAACGAAAAAAGCTCGCCGTTGGGCGAGCTTGTTTCGGGTAATATTAAACTATTACACAGCGCGGGTGACCTTTCCGCTGCGGAGGCAGCGGGTGCAAGCATAAACATGCTTGGGACTTCCGTCCACGATGGCCTTGACGCGCTTCACATTGGGTTTCCAGGTACGGTTAGAACGTCTGTGAGAATGGGAAACCTGAAT
>JAZLGD010000234.1:0-2145 GCA_045616105.1 Oscillospiraceae bacterium
CATTCTACGAAAAATACATAAAGCGCGGAATTGATTTTTGCGGCGCGCTGGCGGCAATCGTTTTGCTTGCCATACCCATGGCGGTAGTTGCTGTTCTTGTGCGTGTTAATCTGGGCAGCCCTGTACTTTACAGCGCAACCCGTGTAGGCAAGGACGAAAAGCCCTTCAAAATGTATAAGTTCCGCAGTATGAGCAACGAGTGCGACGAAAACGGAAAATTGCTGCCGGACTGTCAGCGCATGACTAAGTTCGGCAACTTCTTGCGTACCACATCCATGGATGAACTGCCGGAGCTGTTTGCCATACTTAAGGGTGACATGGCGTTTATCGGGCCCCGTCCTCTGCCTCCTGTTTATCTGCCTTATTATACCGAAGAGGAAGCTCTGCGTCATACCTGCCGCGGCGGAATGTCGGGCCTTGCGCAGATTAACGGCAGAACGAGCATAACCTGGGACAAAAAGTTCGAATACGATGTCGAATATGTAAAAAACATGTCCTTTAAACAGGATTTTAGAATTTTCGTTAAAACTGTCATGAAGGTTTTTATGCGTGAAAATGTCGGAGTTCCTGACGAAGGCACAAATGTAGATTTGTATTCGGTCAGAGAAGTTCAAAGATGGGAGCCGGCTAAATGAGTACAGGCAAAAAACTGATGATCTTAGGCGGCGGTCCGAACCAGCTTCCGCTGATAAAAGCAGCTAAGAAAAACGGATACTGTGTAGCACTTTGCGATTACAGCGAAAACGCGCCGGGAGTTGAGCTTGCAGATGAGTTCTACCTTGTCAGTATTATGGACAAGGAAGCAGTTCTTGAAGCAACAAAAGCCGCGAAAGCAGACGGTATAATATCAAATTCAGAGCCGGCGATGCCGATAGTTGCCTATGTGGGAAACGCACTGGGACTGCCTTCAAACGACTATGAAACCGTTCTGGCAATGACTAATAAGTTTAAGTTCCGCAGCCTGCTCAGAGACAACGGATTCAATGTTCCCGGCTTTGGTATTGCAAAAACTAAAGAACAGGCGTTGGAACTTTTTGAAAAGCTTAATAAGCCGGTCATTATTAAACCGGCAGCTTCCTCGGGAAGCCGTGGAGTTAAGAAGATTTACACCGGGGAACAGCTTTTGACAGCTTTTGACGAAGCTCTTGGCTACTCGCGGACCGATGAAGTAATTATCGAAGAATATATTGACAATTCATGCAGATACTTGGCTGCGGGCGACATTTTCGTTCAAGATGAAGAGGTCGTGTTCTGGGGAATAATGGACAGCATTCGCAGAGAACCGTTCCCCTTTAATCCCTTTGGTGAAGTATATCCTTCGTCTATTGCGGCGGATAAGATTGAAGAAATTAAAGACGAGATATCAGTTGCAGTAAAGAAACTGCATATTAAGTTTTCTGCAATTAATATAGAGGTTATTATTGACCGCAGCGGCAAGGTCTGCTTTGTTGAGCTGAACCCGAGAAACGGTGGCAATAGGATTCCAGAGGCGCTTTTGTACTCTACCGGATTTGACATATTTGATGCGACGGTAAAGGCTGCGGTAGGCGAAAAAGTTCAGCCAGATAAACAGCAGGAGAGAATTACTCCCAGTGCTACATATATGGTGCACAGCCTTAAGCCCGGAATCATGAGGTCAATCAGCTTTTCAGATGAGCTGAAAGAATACATAAAAGACTATTTCTCGGATAAAGAGCCGGGCGAAAGGATAGAACCCTTTTCCAATTCCGATAAGCGAATCGGCGTCCTTGTTATGACATTTGATTCGGAAGCCATGAGGGATAGTGTCCTTGAGGATATAGAAGACCACATTTTTGTTGAGGTTGAATGAGCAATGGAAATAGGCAGCGAGTTCTGGGGAGTGCCCCTGAGTGAAAAAGAGAATAATTTGCTGTGCGGCAATGTGCGGAATGCGCTGTCGGGCAGAACGGCTCTTGAGCTTGTTGCACGGGACCTCAGGCAGGAGCGCGGCGCAAAGAGCATATATATGCCGGCCTATTGCTGCAAGTCCATGATGGAGCCTTTTAAAAAGCAGGGCTATGTGATTAAACTGTATGCCGTCGAGCCCTATTCCAAGACAATACACAGACAGATTTTTACCGACCACGGTTGTGACGCAATTCTCCTGATGGACTACTTCGGCTT